>CAZPED010000624.1:0-2661 GCA_964585335.1 uncultured Planctomycetaceae bacterium
GGCTGGTCACCAGGCGGGTAAAGGCGCGGGCCTCTTCGTAGTAATGGGCCTTGTCGAGCACGCGGCGCGCGCACTCGACGTCGCGCCGGGCGCGCGGGTTGTCCGGCGCCGCCGCCAGCAACGCCTCGGCCAGGCGCAACCGCTGCTCGAGCTCCGCGCGCTCGGCGATCTGCGTGCTGCCAAACACCACGATCGTCGAGGCGATCTGATGCTCCTCAAACGCCAGCTCGGGTTTGAGCAACTCCAGCTGCAATCGCACCGGACGCAGCTCGGGACGGGCCAAGAGCGCCGTATCGTGCTCGGCCAGCACGTAGCTGGATGAGTTGAGAATTGCCTTCAGGTTCTCTTCGGCTTCTTTCATACGCTACTCGACAAGCTCAAGTCTCTCGAACGCTAACCGCCAGGCGCCGGCGCGGGGTCGAGCTCAAAGCTCTGGCCCATCCGCGGCACCACGGTGTTCCAACCCCGGTCGCGGCGCAACTCTTCGGCCAAGGAGGTGGCGCTGGCCAGTTCTCCGTGCGTGAAAAACACCTGCTTGGGAGCGGCCAGTGGCTCCAGCCAGCGCCGCAATTCACTGTGGCCCGCGTGACCGCTCAGCCCCGACATCTCGACGACGGCCGCCCGCACGGGCACGTCGGCGCCGAAGACGCGCAGCGTTTTGGCCCCCTCTTGTAATGCCCGGCCGCGAGTGCCGGCCGCCATGAATCCGCCCAGCACAATCGTATTGCGCGGATCGGGGAGCCGCCGCCGCAAATGGTGCAAAATTCGTCCCCCCGTCATCATTCCCGACGAGGAGATGATCACGCCCGGCCCCATCAATTCGTTGACTTTTCGCGATTCGGCCACGCTGCGGGACAGGGTCAGGTGGCCGTCGAAATCGAAATTCGCATCGACGGCCAGCCCCTCGCTCAAGTCGTGCTCGGCGGCGTAGTAGCGGTAGATGTTCATGCCGCTAACGGCCATCGGGCTGTCGAGAATCACGGGGATCCGCGGAATGCGCCGGTCGGCCATCAGCACGTTCAGCAGGTAGATCAACTGCTGCGCTCGGCCCACGGCAAACGAGGCCACGAGCATCACGCCGCCCCGCCGGATGGCCTGGTGCACCACGTCGGTCAACTGATCGAGCACCGCGACGTCGGGATGTTCGCGATCGCCATACGTGCTCTCGCAAATCAGGTAGTCGCAGTCGGGCGGCCGTTGCGGATCGAAGTACAGCGGAGCGTCATAGCGCCCCACGTCGCCCGAAAACACTAGCCGCAAGGGGCGGCTGGGCCGTTCCACCTCAACCTCGATCATACACGAGCCCAGCAGGTGGCCCGTGTCGTGATAGCGCATCGAGATCGGCCCCGAGGGTCGAAACCATTGCTCGCGGTGCACCGTGCGAAACAGCGACATCGCCCGCTTGACGTGATTGGCATCAAACAGCGGCAACGCGGGCTTGTGCTTCGAGTAGCCTTTGCGGTTCGCGTAGTCGGCTTCTTCCTCCTGGTTGTGGGCCGCGTCCAAGAGCAATAGCTCGGCCAGCGACTCGGTGGCTGGCGTGGCATAGACGGGCCCACGAAAGCCGTCTTTGACCAGGCGCGGCAAGTAGCCCACGTGGTCGATGTGCGCATGGGTCAGCACCACCGCGTCGACATCCGCGGGCCGAAACGGCAGCCGTTGCCAATTGAGCTGCCGCAGGGCCTTGAGCCCCTGGAACAGCCCGCAATCGACCAGCACCTTGGCCCCCTCGGCCTCGAGCAAATACTTCGAGCCGGTCACGGTTTCGGCGGCGCCATGAAAGGTCAAGCGAACCATGCGGGTACTCCGTCGGAGTTCAGGCGGAAGCGGCCGTCCGGCGAGCGCCCGGAAACCAGCGCACCAGGTTGGCCAGCACCAGTATGACCAGCCCGGCAATGAACACGCGCACGAGTGCCGGCTCGGGCCAGGCCCACAAGGGCAAGCACGATTTCCAGGTCATCCACACCAGGGTGACGCTGGCCAGCGACGCCGTCCAGCCGAACTGAGCGCAGCAGGTTCCGCCGGCGATGCGAACCAGGGCAAACAGCGTCATGGCCAGCATCGCCAGCGTGGTCACGGCCTCGTCGCCCAGTAGCGTGCCGACCAGCACTAATTGTCCCAGGGCCACGCTCGCGCCCTTGATGACGTTGCCAGCCGACGGAGTGCGCCAAGCCGGCCAGGCCGCCACGCCCAGCACCAGGGCAACGAGCGCGCCTAAGGCCGCGGCCACAAGGCCCTGATGGTCGGCCAGCAATTGGCTGGAAACAAGCCCCGGCCAGATGGCGACCATGACCAATCCGACAACCAGCGGAAATGCCACCAGCCGTCGCACGGGTTGCTGACCATCGTACTCGATCAGTGCTGAAGCTACGAGCGCGCAGGCCAGCAACATGCGGTAGGTCCAAGCGATCAGGTCGATCTGATAGAGCGTCGCGGTCTGCTCGGTGCTGGCGACAAACACTATAGTCGTGGCTTGCCAGGCCAGTAGTCCGGCCACGAGCGCCACGAGCGCCTCGACGAGCGGATAGCGCGCGGCGATCGGCGTGCGGCAATCGCGGCACTTGCCACCCAGCATCAACCAGCCCACCACCGGCACGTTGTCGTACCAGCGGATCGCGTGCCCGCAATTGGGACAGCGCGATGCCGGTCGGTTCAGGCTCA
>CAZPED010000625.1:0-2659 GCA_964585335.1 uncultured Planctomycetaceae bacterium
GTCCGATGCCGTGGTATTGTTCGGCGGGGGCGATCTGTCGCAATGGCGCGACGCCGAAGGCGGACCGGCCAAGTGGACGATTCGCGAAGGCGTCATGGAGTCGGTGCCCGACAGCGGCTACATCTACTCGGCCGGCAAGTTCGGCGACGTTCAGTTACACGTCGAATGGGCCGCACCCGTGCCGGCCCAGGGGCGCGGTCAGGGACGTGGCAACAGCGGCGTGTTTCTGATGGGGCTGTACGAAGTGCAGGTCCTCGATTCCTATCAGAACGAAACGTACGCCGACGGCCAGGCCGCCGCGATCTACGGGCAATATCCGCCGCTAGCAAATGCCTGCCTGCCGCCTGGCGAGTGGCAGTGCTACGACATCGTGTTTCGGCGCCCGCGGTTCGACGACAAAGGCCAGGTAAGCCGTCCGGCGCGGATCACCGTAGTGCACAACGGAGTGCTCGTGCAGGACAACGTCGAAATCTGGGGGCCGACCGCCTGGCTGCAAAACAAGCCTTACGAGGCTCAAGCCGATCGCCTGCCGCTGGCCCTGCAAGACCACGGCAATCCGGTGCGGTTTCGCAATATCTGGCTCCGCGAATTGGTCGAGACTACCGAGCCCGCGCCCACGGCCGAGCCGCGCAAGGTGGTGCAGCTGTCGGACGAGGCGCTACAAAAGTTCGTGGGCACCTACAAGAGCCCGTTCAGCGACACCGAGTTTGGCTCGGTCGAGCGCGACGGCTCCCAACTGCGGCTGCATATGAAGACCGGCCAGGTGATCGACTTGCTGCCGCTTTCAAGTCACGAGTTTGCCCTGCGGTGGACTGCCGGGACGCTCGACTTTTCGATTGTCGATGGTCGGCCGACGCAGTTTACGCTCAGCCTCGGCGGCGAGAAGTACGTGGTGCCGCGGGTAGCGGGCAAGTAGTTCGCGTCAGCATTTCCGACGAAACTGGAAGCCCGCGGAGGCGCAGCGCCGCGTACGCGGCGCGAAACGCTCTGGCAGATCGGCGGTCGTTCAGCTGCGCGACGCCAAAATGCCGCCGAGCACGATGAGCACCGCGGCCACGATGATCCTGCCGGGGCTGACCGTGCGCCACTCGCCCAACACGGCCAGGCCCAGAAGCACCGCCACGAGCGTGTTCATGTTGTACAAGGCGGCCAGCTGGCTGATTTGTCCGCCAAAGCGGCGCAGCGCGATCGAAATGCAAGCCAGGCCAATCGACCAGATCAGGCCGTAAAGCCCGGCGTAGCAAGCGCTGGTGACGCTCATCGCGGCGTCGCGCTCGAGCAACACGACGGCCAGCCCCACGAGCGTAGTCGTCACGCCCGTGGCGATCAGGAACATACCGGGCGCGATCCCCGCCGAGGCCGACAGTTTTTGCGGCAGGCCGGACACGCCCAACAAAACGGCCGGCAAGACGCCTCCCAGCCAAAGGGCAACCTGTTTGTGGTCCATGCGCGCTCGTCGCTCCCCGGGCTATCGCGGAATGTTCGCTCGACGGTGTGCCCGAGTATGGCAGGGCGGACGCGAAGCTGGCAATCGCGGATTGTCGGCCCTTGGGCCAGCCGTCCGGGGCGGCGGAGCGGGCGCAAAAAATACCGCCGCCCACGGTCGGCGAAGCCGCAAGGGCTGCGCCGGCCGTGGAGCGGCGGGCTCGGAGCCAAGTTAAGATCGTCGGGCCTCGGGCGATTCGCTAGTTACCGCCACCTTGGCCGCCACGTCCGACGCCAGCGGCCTGCATCAGTTTGAACAGCTTGGTGAGCTCCTCCTGGCTGATGCTGCCGTCGCGGTTCGTATCGGCCAGGATCAGGCGATCCGCCATTCGCTCGGGCAGTTCGTCTTTCGAGATCTGCCCATCCTTGTTGGCGTCGAGCGCCTTGAAAACCTGCTCGGGATCGATCTGGCCGAAGCCGCCCGAAGGCTTGGCCGGCACCTTGCCCTTGGGAAACACTTCCACGTAAAAGCCAATCATCATTTCCTCGAACGACTGATCACCCCAGCGCACGGCAATCGACGGGTCCGGGTTCGAAAGGTTGTCTTCCGAGTTGTCCCAGTGCGCGGTGCAAACTAGCTTGGTGCCCTTGGGCATCATCTTCGGCTCGGCAAAGTCATAAGTCGTTTGCCAGTTGAAGTCGTAGGCCGGCACATCAAGCAGCACTTCCTGCTTGCCGTCGGGATAGATGGCCTCGTAGCGGAACGACTTGCCACGCATGTGCATGTGAGGCGTCAGGTTCAACAGCAGCGTGTCGGCCTCGAACGTGCCATTGGCCGTGGCCTCGTAGTTGCTGTCACCCGGCGGAATCGTGAAGAACGTGTTGACGACCGACGTGCTGCGGGCCACGTACTTCACTTCGTCGGGGTTGGCGAACTTGAAGCCCACGTAGCTGCGGTCCTTGGCCGGCGTGCCATTGGGCGTGTAGTGCATCTGGAAGATCAGCTTCGAGCCGGCCTTGATATGCATGGCCGTCGAGCCATCGGACGAGATCATCGGCGTGGCGCCCGGTGCGTAACCGGCAATCAGGTTGCCGCCGCCAATGCCGCCGGGCCGTCCACCACGACCGCCTCCCCCCCCGCCACCGCCTCCGAAGCCGCGTCCGCCTTCACCGCGACCGCCCCCTTCGCCCCGGCGTCCGCCGCCTTGACCGCCGCGCTCGCCGCCGCCACCGC
>CAZPED010000626.1:0-2641 GCA_964585335.1 uncultured Planctomycetaceae bacterium
GCCCGCGCAGGTGCCTTACCTCTCGGACGAGCCGCGGCTGCTCAAGCAGTGGCGTGCGGCGCTGCGGCAGTATCCGGGCTTCAAGGTGGGTCTGGCCTGGCAAGGCAACAAGGACTACACGTTCGATCATTTGCGTTCGATTCCGCTAGCCGAGTTTGCGCCGCTGGCCCAGGTGCCAGGGGTCTCGCTGATCGGCCTGCAAAAAAACGCGGGCGTCGAACAAATCGCCCAGGTTGCCGAGCAGTTTACGGTCGTCGACTTGGGCAGTACGCTGGATAACGAAGGGGGCGCCTTTCGCGATACGGCCGCCGTGATGGGCAACCTTGACCTGGTGATTACTTCCGACACGGCGGCCGCGCACCTGGCCGGAGCCTTGGGCGTGAAGGTTTGGGTGGCTCTGCCGGCGGCGGCAGAATGGCGCTGGCTCGAAGATCGCGCCGATAGCCCTTGGTATCCGACGATGCGTCTGTTTCGTCAGCGGGCCGTTGGCGACTGGGCCAGCGTGTTTGCCGAGATGCAGGCCGAGCTGGCGCAACTGGCGCCGCGGCGAATGGCGGTTCACTAAAAGTTAGCCACGATAATTTAAACTTCCTGGGAGAGATCCTGCTTGAGCACTTCTGAATCGTTTAACCGGCTGAAGGCCTGCCGCCACGGACAGATGTTGTACAACATCAACGACATCTACATCGGCCGCTCGCTCGACGTGTATGGCGAATACTCCGAGGGCGAGATCGAGCTGTTTCGCCGGATCGTGCAGCCCGGCCACGTGGTGCTGGAAGTGGGGGCCAACATCGGCTCGCACACGGTGTTTCTGGCCAAACAGGCCGGGCCGCGGGGGCTGGTCATGGCCTTCGAGCCGCAACGCATCGTGTTTCAAACGTTGTGCGCCAACGTGGCGCTCAACAGTCTGGCCAACGTGCATTGCATTCAGAACGCGGTCGGCGCCGCGCCGGGCATGATCAAGATTCCGCTGCTCGACTATGCCCAGCCGAACAACTTCGGTGGCCTGGCCCTGGGCAATTGGGACGTGGGCGAGCAGGTGGTCGTCACGACCATCGACAGCTTCAACCTGCAGCGCTGCAACTTCATCAAGATGGATGTGGAGGGCATGGAAGAACAGGCCCTGCGCGGCGCCGCCCAAACCATCGAGCGGCACAAACCCATCCTGTACGTCGAAAACGACAAGGCCGACAAGAGCGAGGCCCTGATTCGCTACATCGACTCACTGGGCTATAACATGTACTGGCACACGCCGGGCTACTTCAACCCCAACAACTTCTTCAACCACCAGGTCGACGTGTTCAACAACATCATTTCGTTGAACATGCTCTGCATTCATAAAAGCATTCCGCAAAACCTCAAGGACTTCAACCCGGTCGAAGTTCCCGCGGCCTCATAACGCGATCCCGGCTCTGTCGCGTTAGCCGGGCTTAAGGATTAACCGATGTCGCGGTGGGAATTCTGGATCGACGTCGGCGGCACCTTCACCGACGCCGTCGGCCGCTCGCCCGTCGGACAGCTTGCCCATGCCAAGGTCCTCAGCTCGGGCATCGTCAAAGGCGCCTCGGGCCCGGGTTCCACAGCTCACCAGCTCGTCGACCCCGGCCGTCAGCGCGACCCCCAGCACTTCTGGCGCGGCTTTCGTCTGCGGCTGATCGACGCCGGCGGCCAAGTGCAACTTGAGCGCCGCGTCGCCGCGTTCGATCACCGCACCGGTCAGTTGCAGCTCGACCAGCCGCTGCCGGCAGCGCCGCACCAGGGTCAGCGCTACGAGCTGCTGGCCGACATCGAAGCGCCGATCGTGGCCATTCGTTATCTGCTCGAGCTGCCGCTCGACCAGCCGATTCCTCCGGTCGTCGTGCGGCTGGGCACGACGCGCGGCACCAACGCGCTGATCACGCGCCGCGGAGCCCGCACGGCCCTGGTTACCACGCGCGGCTTCGGAGACATCCTGCACATTGGCTATCAGAACCGCCCGCGGCTGTTCGACCTGGACATCGTCAAGCCCGCGCCCCTGTTTGCCGCGGTGGTCGAGGTCGACGAGCGGATCGATGCCGGCGGCAACGTGCTGCGTGCGCCCGACCTCCAGCAGGTGCGTGTCCAACTGCAAGCTTTAGCCGAACAGGGCATCGAGTCGCTGGCCATCTGCCTGCTACACTCGTTCTTGCGGCCCGACCACGAGTTGCTCGTGGCCCAGGTGGCGGCCGACGTGGGCTTTGCCGAAATGAGCGTTTCCAGCCACATCGCGCCGCTGGTTAAGATCGTCTCGCGCGGCGACACGACCGTGGTCGACGCTTACCTGAATCCCATTCTGCGGCGCTACGTGCGCAGCTTGCGCGAGCATTTGCCGGACAGCTCGCTGCGGTTGTTGACTTCGGCCGGCGGCCTGGTCGAGGCCGATCAGTTCGTCGGCAAGGACAGCATCTTGTCGGGGCCGGCTGGCGGCGTGGTGGGCTTTTCGCGCGTGGCGCAGGCGGCCGGATTCTCGCGTGCCATTGGCTTCGACATGGGGGGCACCAGCACGGACGTGTCGCGCTTCGACGGACGCTACGAGCTGGAGTTCGAGACCGAGAAGGCCGGCGTGCGCGTCGTGGCGCCCATGATGGCCATCGAAACGGTGGCTGCCGGCGGTGGCTCGATC
>CAZPED010000627.1:0-2637 GCA_964585335.1 uncultured Planctomycetaceae bacterium
TTACCAGCCAAAAGTCATCCCGCTCGTCACCCGCGAGGGGCATCCCTCGAACCTTCTGTAGTCCGCCGGTGTCCGGCAGCGGTGTGGCTGATTCGCTACGACGCCAAGTCGCCGGCCAGGCGTAGCCCTTGCCCCCGAGGGTGCCCGTGGCGAGAATGAGTCCGTACCAGCCATCGGCGTTCGCCCCGCTCAAAAGCGGGGCTTGGTTTTTCACGAGTGCTCTCGATGCCCGCTAGTAGTCACGTGCCCGATCTCGCCGGACGCTTTGGCCAGTTCGGCGGGCGCTATGTGCCCGAAACACTGACTCGCGCGCTCGACGAGCTGGCCGCCGAATACGAGCAGGCCCAGGCCGACCCGAAATTTCAGGCCGAGCTCGACGACCTATGGCGTAACTACGTGGGCCGCCCCTCGCCGCTGTATCATGCCAAGCGGCTCAGCGCCGAGTGCGGTGGAGCGCAGATCTATCTGAAGCGCGAAGACCTGAACCACACTGGCGCCCACAAGATCAACAACACGCTTGGCCAGGCGCTGCTCACCATGCGGATGGGCAAAAAGCGCGTGATCGCCGAAACCGGCGCCGGCCAGCACGGCGTGGCTACCGCTACGGCCTGTGCCCGTTTTGGCCTCGACTGCGTGGTGTACATGGGCGAGGAAGACATTCGCCGCCAGCAGCCCAACGTCTTCAGCATGAAGCTGCTGGGCGCCGAGGTGCGGCCGGTCACCACCGGCTCGCGCACGCTCCGCGACGCCATCAATGAAGCCATGCGCGACTGGATGTCGTCGGTCGAAACAACCCACTACATCCTGGGCTCGGTCGTGGGGCCGCACCCGTTCCCGCTCATCGTGCGTGATTTTCAGTCGGTCATCGGTCGCGAAACGATCGTGCAGGCTCGCCAACATTTGGGTCGGCTGCCCGAGATGGTCGTGGCTTGCGTGGGCGGGGGGAGCAACGCGGCGGGCATGTTCTACCCGTTTGTCGAGCTGGAGGGCGTGGAGCTGATTGGCGTCGAAGCCGGCGGCCGTTCGAGTGAGCCCGGTCAGCACGCCTCGCCCTTGTCGTACGGCCAGCCCGGCGTGCTGCACGGCAGCTTCAGCTACGTGATGCAGGACGAGGACGGCCAAACCTGCGACGTCCACTCCGTCTCGGCTGGGCTCGACTATCCGGGCGTGGGCCCCGAGCACAGCTACTGGAAAGACACGGGCCGCGTCACCTATACCAGCTGCCGCGACGACGAAGCGCTCAAGGCCTTTCACACGTTGGCCCACACCGAGGGCATTTTGCCGGCGCTCGAGAGCTCGCACGCCATTGCCAAGGCCATGGAACTAGCCAGGACCCGCAAGCCAGACGAAGTGATCGTCGTTTGCCTGTCGGGACGAGGAGATAAAGACGCCGCCGAAATCGCCCGCCTGACAGCCGGCGCGGTCGAGGCGAAATAGCTATGTCGCGCATCGACCAATTGTTTGCCCAGCTTCGCTCGCAGCGTCAAAAAGCGTTGATGCCGTTCATCACCGCCGGCGATCCCGATCTCGATTTTACGGCCGCCATGCTTCGCGAGCTGATTGCCCGCGGCAGTCACCTGTGCGAATTAGGCATTCCCTACAGCGATCCGATCGCCGACGGCCCGGTGATTCAGGCCTCGTACACGCGGGCCCTCGACCGCAAGATCAAGCTGGCGCAGATTCTGGAAATGCTCGGGGGCGTCGCTCCCGCCGCCCAGGCACCCATCGTCACGATGGTCAGTTACGCGATCATTTATCGCCACGGTCTGGCCCAATACGTCGCCGACGCCAAGCGGGCCGGCGCCGCGGGCGCCATCGTGCCCGACTTGCCCGTGGACGAAGCCCCCGAACTGGCCAAGATCTGTCGCGAGGCCGACTTCAGCCTGGTGCAACTGGTCACTCCCACAACGTCTCGCGAGCGGGCATTGCGTATCGCCGCCAACTCGACCGGCTTTCTCTACTATGTATCGGTCACCGGCATCACCGGCGAGCGCACTCAGTTGCCCCAAAGCCTGGTGGATAACGTCGGCTGGCTGCGCGAGCAAACGCCGCTGCCCATCTGCATCGGCTTTGGTATCAGCCAGCCAGAACACGTCCGCCAACTGGCGCCCGTGGCCGACGGCCTGATCGTCGGCTCGGCAATCGTGCGCCGCATGGCCGAAGCGGCCACCAAGCCACGAGCTGAAGTGCTCAACGACGTGGGCCAGTATGTGGCCAGCCTGCTGGCGGCGCTCAACGAAGGCCGTTAGCAACGTGCAGGTATTGGCAGCTCCGCTACGAGCGCGGCCTGCCAAACTGCCGGTCGGCAAAGTCCAGGTAGAACAGCCAGTCGTAGTCGGTGAGCGCATGCTTGCCGACGCGGACGTGGTAGCCAATCGACTCGCCAACCGAACGATTGAGCGCCGGCTGCTCCTCGGTGCCCAACCCTCCCTTGCCCAATAGGCGATACACCGGCTCGGCGCCGAGCGCCGCCAGGAACTCGCCGCGCGGATCGGCCCAGGCGTCGTCCTGAGCGCTGGCCACGTACACCGGACGGGGCGCGATCAGAGCCACAAGCTCGTGCTGATCCACGGGCAGCTCGGCCTCGCGACCCGCGTACTTCGTGAAATTGCCGCAGAACCAGTGCGGAAACACCCG
>CAZPED010000628.1:0-2617 GCA_964585335.1 uncultured Planctomycetaceae bacterium
AAGCACTGGATTTTCAATCGCCTGGGCATGCCCGATGCCCACCGCGAAACCTGGTGGCTCGTGGGCCGGGTGTTCGGGCTGACCACAAGCCTCAATGAAGGGGCCCTGTTTGGCTTTGGCCAGGGACAGGGGGTAGTTTTCAGCCTGCTATCGATCCTCGCCGTGGCCGGCATCTGTTACTGGCTGTTCGTCGCCGGCGCCGCTCACGACCTGCTGCTGACCGTGGCCCTGGGTCTGGTGACCGGGGGAGTTCTGGGCAATCTCTACGACCGCTTGGGCCTGCCCGGGCTGCGCTGGACGCGCGATTCGCTGCACGAGCCGGGCGACAAGGTCTATGCCGTGCGCGATTGGCTGCACTTCAAGATCGAGGGGCTCATCGACTGGCCCATCTTTAACATTGCCGACAGCTTGCTGGTTTGCGGCGCGGTGCTGCTCGTCTGGCACGCGATTCGATTCGAGCCGGCGCCGCGCGCGCTAAAGCCCGTCGACGAGTCGCTCTGACGGCGTGCGATTCGAGGCGTGCAATTCAACAGGGCACGAACATTCTGCCGCATTTGCTTGCGCAATCGTGCAAAATGCCATCCGCAGCGTCCATTTGTTTTGACAATCCCCGATGTGTTTGATAGTTTTTGCACGCGGAACAAAGTCTCATGCCGGGGTTGAAGTGAAGCGTTCCCCTGGTGGCTGCTCGGAGTGGTGACCGAGCAACACCCCGCTTGGGTCCTTCCAACCTACTTGCAACGTTAGTTTTGTGAGTCGCGCTGCGCGCTTTCGCTGATACGTCTCGAAGCCGCGCGGCGTTTGGATCGGCAACCCTTAGGCGTTCTTGCTCTCTTGCCGGGCTTGCGCGCCGATAACTTCCCCCCAGCTCGAAGGCGGTACGCGATGAAACTTTCACGCACCGTGGCCTATGCCGTGCAAGCCACTCTGCAATTGGCGCAGTCCAACTCTGGCAGCCCCGTTCCTTGTAGCCACCTGGCCTCCGAAGGGCACATGCCCGAACGCTTTCTGCTGCAGATTTTGCGGCATCTGGTGACGCACGGAATCCTCCACTCGACCCGCGGGGTCGATGGCGGCTATTCGCTCGACCGCAAGCCCGAAGACATCTCGCTGCTCGACGTGATCGAAGCGATCGACGGCCCGCTGACGGCCGCCATCCCTTCGACCAACGGCGGCACGTCGCCCAGCGAGGTCCGCCTTCGCGAAGCGCTCGAACAAGTGGCCGTCGGCATGCGACAGCAGCTCGACTCGATCAAGCTCTCCGATCTACTCGAATCGCAAGCGCAAAACCGCGCCTAAGCGCAAAGCCCAGCTCATCGCGGCAAACCGACGGGCCAGCGCACACGTCCGCTGGTTTGCCCGATGCGCTGGCTCTTGCGCCTGGTCCCTTGGCACCGGTCCAGCCAGCCGGTAGGCTCTGGGCATGAACACCGATGATCTGGCATCTCGCTGGCAGTTGGCCCGCGCCGCCGCGCGCCTGGCCGGGCAGCACACGCTGCGCTACTTCCAAGACGAAGCCCTGGCCGTCGAGCTCAAACACGACAGCTCGCCGGTGACCATTGCCGATCGCCAGGCCGAGCAGCTGCTGCGCGAGCAAATTGCCCGGCACTTTCCCCACGACGCCATCCTGGGCGAGGAATTCGGCGAGCAAGCCGGCACCAGCGGCTACCGCTGGATTCTCGACCCCATCGACGGCACCAAGTCGTTCATCCACGGCGTGCCGCTCTATGGCACGCTGGTGGGCGTCGAATATGAGGGGCGCAGCATTATCGGCGTCATTTACATTCCGCCGCTCAACGAAGGGGTCGACGCCGCCCTCGGCCAGGGCGCCTGGTACGAGCGCACCGGCGTCGAGCGCAGGCCAGCCCGGGTCTCGCGGCGCGCCACCCTGTCCGACGCGCTGCTCTGCTCGAGCGATACCCGCTTTCCCACCCCCGAACGCCGCGAGGCCTACGCCCGGCTGCAAGCCAGCGTCCGGGTCAGCCGCACCTGGGGCGATTGCTACGGCTATCTGCTCGTGGCCACGGGGCGGGCCGAGGTGATGATCGACCCGATCATGGCCGTGTGGGACGCCGCGGCGCTGCAGCCGATACTGACCGAAGCCGGCGGCACGTTCACCGATTGGCGGGGCGCCAGCACGATCTACAGCGGCGAAGGCATTGCCACCAACGGCCTGGTGCTCGACGAAGTGCTGGCCGCCACGCGCGGCGTCTGAAACGTAGCGCCGCCGTTGTCAGTCCCGGCTTGTTGGGACGCGCCCCAGCCGCTTAGCGTGCCGCTTCCAGCGCTTTGCCCACCACGTCGTCCAGTTCCTTCAAGCCCTGGTCCTGGTTCACGTCGTACGTGCCCACGTGGTAGTGCAGCACCTTCTGATCGGGCCCCACGACGACAAACAGCGGCAGGCTGGCCCCCACGACCCGCGGATCGCCAAACTGCTTCAGCAGCCCGCCGCTGTCGAGTAGCACCGGGTAGCTCAGGTTCATGAACTCCTTGAGCTTGCGAACGCTGCGCACGGCCGCCGAACGGGTTTTCTCCTCGGCCAGCCGGCCGTCGACGGCCACGCCGTACACCCGCACGCCCGCGGGCTGGCGGCGGTGATACAAAAAGTCGAGATAGC
>CAZPED010000629.1:0-2599 GCA_964585335.1 uncultured Planctomycetaceae bacterium
CGGCCTACTATTTGCCCGAGGAATGTCAGCTGCGCAACCCGCGTCACTTGAAGGCGCTGCTGGCCGGTTGCCTGCGCCGCGGCGTGGAAATCTCGCGGGGCGTGGCGGCCGACGACTTTGAGCTGCGCGGTGGGCGCGTGGTGGCCGTGCGCACGAGCGTGGGCACGCTGGCCGCTGACGTGGTGTGCGTGACCACGGGCGCATGGACCGGTCCGCTGGCAGCGCGGTTGGGCTTGCACGCGGCCATTCGACCAATCCGCGGCCAGATCGCGCTGTTGGCTTCGTCGCAGGGCATTGTGTCGCGCATCGTCAACGAAGGCAGCCGCTATCTGGTTCCCCGGCCCGACGGCCGGTTGCTCGTCGGTTCGACCGAGGAAGACGTAGGCTTCGACCGCAGCACCACGGCCGGCGGAGTCGCCGGCTTGCTCGAGTTTGCCTTGGGGCTGGTGCCGGGCCTGGCCGGCGCGCAACTCGAACGCTCGTGGGCCGGCTTGCGCCCCTCGACCGTCGACGGGCTGCCATACCTGGGCCGTGTGCCCGAGCTGGAAAATGCGTTCGTGGCCGCGGGACATTTCCGTGGCGGCTTACAGCTTTCGACCGGCACGGCCGTGGCCATCAGCCAGCTCATCCGCGGCGAGCGCCCGCTGGTCGACCTGTCACCTTACCGGGTCGATCGGCGCGTGGCCGCTTCAGCATAGGAAGGCTATTTCGCATGGCCATCGAAACGCCTGCACGGATCGCAGTGCTGGGAGCGGGACCCATTGGCCTCGAAGCGGCGCTCTATGCGCGCTATTTGGGCTACGAGGTCGAGGTTTTCGAACGCGGCCGCGTGGCCGACCACGTGGCGCGGTGGGGTCACGTGCGCATGTTCACGCCGTTCGGCCTCAATCGCTCGTCGCTGGGACTGGCGGCCCTGCGCGCGCAAGACCCGAACTGGCAACGGCCAGCCGACGACGCGCTGCTGACCGGCCGAGAGTACATCGACCGCTACCTGCTCCCGCTGGCGCAAAGCGATCTGTTGGCCGACGGGCTGCGGGAGCAGACCGAAGTGGTTGCCGTTGGCCGCGACGGTTTGGCAAAAGCCGACCTGGGCGGCCCCGACCAGCGCGACCAGCGCGAAGAGCCCGACCTGCGGCTGCTGGTCCGCGGCACCAACCCGGCCGACCACGACCGGCAGCGGCTGATCACCTTCGATGCGGTGATCGACGCCACGGGCACTTACAGCTGGCCCAACTGGCTGGGGCCCGGCGGTTTGCCGGCGGTGGGCGAATTAGAAGCGCGGCGGCACATCGATTTCGGCGTGCCCGACGTGTTGGGCACACGGCGCGATCAGTTTGCCAGCCGCAACATCTTGCTGGTGGGCGATGGTCTGCCGGCCGCCACCAACCTGTTGGCCCTGGCCGAACTGGCGGCGCATTCGCCCGACACCTGGATCACCTGGGTGCGCCGTGCGCCGGCGGTTGCCCAGGCCGCGGGGCAGGCAGGCTCGCTTGCCGAGTGCGAGCGGGTGCTTGCCGCGGCCGAACGCCTGGCGGCCAGCGACGCCAATCACGTGACCAGCCATTCCAACACCGCCGTGGAAGAGATCGCCTGGCACGAGGATCTCGGCCGCTTCACCGTGCGGCTGGCAGGCCAGTCCGCCGGGCCACTCGAGTTTGATCGGGTCATTGCCGCCGTGGGCTGTCGCCCCGATCTGGGCCTCTTCCGCGAATTACAAGTCGACACCTGCCGCACGAGCGAAGCGCCCCAGGCACTGGCCACGGCGCTAGCCGGCATGCCCACGCTCGGTACGGACCTCGCGCCCCCGTTTACGGCGGAAATGCTCTGCACGACCGAACCCGACTTTTACGTGCTGGGGGCCAAGAGCTACGGCCGAGATGGGCGGTTTCTCATTGCCCACGGCTTGCAGCAGATTCGAGCGCTGTTCACCCTGATCGGCGATCGCGAGAACCTCGATCTCTACAGCTCGATGAACGGGTTGTGCTAGTCGTCGCCTGTTGCCTGGCGGGCACGCTCGAATTGCTCGTGCGAGTACACGTCGAGCAGCGGCACGCCCGATAGTTCACGCTCGAACACCGGCCGGACGTGCTCGGCCAGCCAGACGTCGATGGGCTGCATGCCACTGGGCCGGCGCTGCACGATGTACCACTGGAAATCATCGCTCACGGTCGTCTCGGGCACTAGCCAGCCCCATTGCCGCAGCAGACGCAGATTTTTCCGGGGGCCGGCGGCAAACCGCAGCCGCTGTCCCGGCTCGGTGTGGGTGTTTAACCAATCGAGGGTCGCGCGGTCGAGCGCGTCCCAGTAGTAGGTTGGCTCCATGCCCAGGGCCGTGGCGCCGCGAATGCCGCCGATCAGCCGGTTATAGTACGACAAGTTGAGCGGGAAGTAGCCGAGCGAGTCGACCGTGGCGGCCGTCAGGGCGATGGCCATCAGCACCTTGGCCCATCCCTGGGCGACGATTTTCTGTGGTTCGAGCAGCGAGTTGCGATACAGCCCGCGACCGATGCCAATGCCCGCCAGGCAGCCGAAGAACGCGAAGCTCGGCAGAATCAGCCGCTCGGCATCGTGCGGCGGCGCCCAGGGCAGTGCGCGCACC
>CAZPED010000630.1:0-2594 GCA_964585335.1 uncultured Planctomycetaceae bacterium
GCCGGCAGGGGTCCAGACGACGTGCTTTGGCCCTGATCTAGTTTCGCTCCCGGGTTTGCACATGCAGCGCTCCAGTATTTACATCCGCACCAGCAAGGAAAAGAAGGTCAAGTTCCTCGAGATGTTCGATCGCGCCAACGTGACGGACTGCTATCGCCGCACCGAGACGATCGTACCGCAACAGGCGTTGGCGATGGTCAACAGCTCGCTATCTTTGGCCCAAGCGCGGCAGTTGGCCGGCCAATTGGCGGCCGAAGTTGGCGCTGCGCCCGAAGCCGATCGCCCGTCGGCGTTCGTTGACGCCGCCTTTGAGCGGGTGCTCTGCCGGCCCGCCACGGCCGAAGAACGCGCCACCTGCCTGGAATTCTTGACCACGCAGACCCAGCGGTTTGTCGACGCTGGCAGCCTCGAAGCGTTTACGGCCGGCGAGGCCAATGCCGTCAAACCGTCGGCCGATCCGGCCCAGCGAGCCCGCGAAAACCTGGTGCACGTGCTGCTCAACCACAACGACTTTTTGACCGTGCGCTAGCCGGCGCGCGCATTAGCTACGAGGCACAACCATGTCAGGCCCCAGCCGTCCACTCCGACAAGCGCCGCTGGCGCGCCGCGCGTTTTTGGCCGACTTCGGCATGGGCTTTACCGGCCTTGCGCTCGGCCACCTGCTGATGCGCGACGGCGTTTGCCGCGCCGACGAAGCGGCCGCCTGGACGCCCCCCACCGGCCAGCCGCACATTCGGCCCCGCGCCAAGAACGTGATCTGGATCTTCCTGGTCGGCGGCATGAGCCACATGGAGAGTTTCGATCCCAAGCCGGCGCTCAACGAGTTCGCCGGCCAGGAGATTGGCCAGACGCCGCACCGCGACGTGCTCAAGGCCTCGTTCGTCAACGATAACTTGCGCGTGGTGGTGCCCGACGACGCCAACGGGCACATTCGCCATAAGCTGTTTCCGCTGCAAGTGGGCTTTCAGAAGCGCGGTCAAAGCGGTCTGGAAGTCAGCGATTGGTTTCCGCACGTCGGCTCCTGTGCCGATGACCTGGCCGTGGTGCGCTCGGTGTGGACGACCGACAACAATCACGGCGCACAATTACAGTTTCATACCGGCCGCCATGTGCTCGAAGGACAGTTCCCCACGCTCGGCTCGTGGGTACACTACGGCCTGGGATCGCTCAACGACAACCTGCCCAGCTTTGTCGTGCTGGGCACGCCGATTTCCGATTGCTGCGGCGGCATTGGCGCCCACGGCGCCAATTACCTGGGCCCCGAGCACAGCGGCGTGCAGCTGGGCATCGACCCGAAGAATCCCCTGCCGTTTGCCGCGCCAGGCACCGACGTCTATCGCCAGGAACAACAAGCCGAGTTTGAGCTGCTGGGCAAGCTCAATCGTCTGTCGGCCGTCGAGTATCCCGAAGACGCGGCGCTGCGTGCGCGGATCAAGTCGTATGAGCTCGCCTATCGCATGCAATCGGCCGTGCCCGACGTGGTCGACTGCGGCCAGGAAACCGCGGCTACGCAGGCTCTCTATGGGCTCGAAGGCAAAGAGACGCAAGAGTTTGGCCGGCAGTGCCTGGTCGCGCGGCGGCTGGTCGAGCAAGGCGTGCGCTTCGTGCAAATCTTTCACGGCAGCAACGGCGGCGCCGGCGCCTGGGACGCGCACGGCGGGCTGAAGAACAACCACACGAAGCTATGCGCCCAAATCGATCAACCGATCGGGGCGCTGATTAAGGATCTCAAGCAGCGCGGCCTGCTGGACGAAACACTGATCGTCGTCGGCACCGAGTTTGGCCGCACGCCCGGCACCCAGGGGAGCGACGGCCGCGATCACCATCCGTTTGGTTTCTCCGTGGTCATGGCAGGCGGCGGACTCAAAGGGGGCATCGCTCACGGCGCGACCGACGCGCTGGGTTTCCACGCCATCGAAGACCGGCACTACGTCACCGATATTCATGCCACGGTGCTGCACCAGCTGGGCATCGACGCCCGGCGGCTCGAAGTGCCCGGGCGGAAACGGCTGGCCATCGACTACGGCCAGCCCATCCAGGCGATTATTGCCTGAGTGGCAGCGGCAACTCGCATTTATGCTGCCGGCGCTCGAGCCAGGTCGCCCTGTTCGTTTGGCGTGGCCCCCACCAGCACGACGGCCACTTCGCGCATGCCCAGCAACCGGCAAACACCCAGATAAACGGCCAAACCCAGCGGCACGGCCACGACGAGCGACCAGAACGGCGAGCCGGCGGGTTGCCGCTCGAGCAAGGGCCATACCGTGGCAGCCATCGCCAGCGTGGCCAGCCCGCTTTTGATGAACGTTGTTGCCAATTCGCGCCAGGGCAGCGGCGCAATACCGCGATCGAAGAGCACGGCCAGCCAGCCGGCCTGTAGCATCGCCACCAGCGCCGTCGATACGGCCAAACCGCGCTCGCCCAACGGCCAGATCAAAGTCAGATTGAGCAGCAGGTCGAGGCCCACCATGGTCATGGCCACGCGAGCCGTGGCGCGGTGCCCGCCAGCGGCGTAGTGCCCGCGCACCAGCAGCGGCAACGCGCAGTAGGCGATCACGCCACTGGCGTAGCAGGCAATCATCGTGGCTGCCCGGCGG
>CAZPED010000631.1:0-2594 GCA_964585335.1 uncultured Planctomycetaceae bacterium
CAGCGATAGGTCTCGCTCATGTTTGCCGCTCCCACGGCTATCAATGTCTAAGATGCCCCAACAAGCCCACAAAACCGAGGGAGTATACGCGTTGGCGGCGGCGTTGAGTAGATGCACGGCGCAGGGCCCATTTGGCCAAAAACGGGAAAATTCGCCCGGCCCGTCGCCGCGGCAGTGCACCCACAGTTCGACACGATTGGGCCGCTCGACGTTCGCTGCCGGCCGCCCGGTTGTGGTTGCCCGGCCGCGCGCGACCAACCTGACCATCCTTGGCGGCTGCCACTCCGCAGCTACCGGCCCAACGTTCAGGCCAGTCAGGCGTGAGCCGGCGCGGGCGCCGGCGTGCTCGCTGGCCCACCTCGGCGGTTTCCCTCTGTCAGAGTGCCCTAGGCGGCTACCGCCGGGGCGGAAATAATAGAGTGAACTCTTGCCCCCGTGTTGTCGCGATGGCGCTTTGGGCCCGAGCTGTCGGGCCAGAATGGTTTGAGTACTCGTTGCACTATGGCTCGTTGGCCACGTCATGTTTGGACGTCGATCGTCACGTATTTGATGATCTTCGGTTTGTTTCCGCTGCTGTGTCTTTTGGCCTGGGCTTGGGTGCGAGGCTGGATCTAGGCGGCGCTCGCGGTTGGCGAGCCAGCACACACAGGGGTTCATCGTGGACCGCACGAAAGATGAGCTGTTGGCCAGGCTGGCTCCCTACAGGCAAGAGCACGTCTTGACCTACTGGGACGAACTGTCGGCCGACGAGCGCCGGCAGTTGTGCCAACAGATCGAATCGCTCGATTTGCGCCGCATCGAGGCGCTGTATAGCGCGGGGGTGCAAAGCGAAGACTGGGCCCACCTGGCCCGCAAGGCTCTAGCCCCACCCGCGTTTCGCCTTGCCGACCGCGCGCCGGCGATCAGTCCGCAGCAGGCCGTCGACCGGGGGCTGCAAGCCTTGGCGGCGGGCCAGATCGGCGTGATCCTCGTGGCCGGCGGACAGGGCAGCCGCTTGGGATTCGAGCATCCCAAGGGCATGTATTCGATCGGGCCGGTCTCGGGCGCCTCGCTGTTTCAGATCCTGCTGGAGAAGATCGCCGCGCGGGCACGCTCCGTCGAAATGCGGATTCCGCTCTACCTGATGACCAGTCCGGCAACTCATGCCGAAACCGTCGAATATCTTCAGGCGCACGAATACTTCGGCGTGCCAAGCGAGGACGTGAAGGTGTTCACCCAAGGCACGATGCCGGCGGTCGACGCCCAGACCGGGCAGTTGCTGCTGGCCGAGAAGCATCAACTGGTTCTCAGCCCCGATGGCCATGGCGGCACGCTGGCCGCCATGGGGCACTGCCTGGCCGACATTCGCCGCCGCGGACTGCACCAGTTGTTCTACTGCCAGGTCGACAACCCGCTGGTGGAAATGTGCGACCCGCTCTTGCTCGGGTATCACCTGCTGTCGAATTCAGAAATGTCGACGCAGGTGGTGGCCAAGCGCACGCTCCGCGACAACGTGGGCAACGTGGTGTCGATCGACGGCCAATTGCGAATCATCGAGTACAGCGATCTGAACCCGCTGGGCGACGAGATAGTCGACCGCCGGATGGCCGACAATTCGCCCATCTTTTGGGCCGGCAACACGGCGGTGCATGTCTTTAACGCGGCGTTTCTCGAACGGATGGCCCGCAGCGCCAAGGCCTTGCCGTTTCACGTGGCCCGCAAAGTGGTGCCGTACCTGGACGCGATGGGGCAGCCAGTCGCGCCCGAGTCGCCCAACGCGATCAAATTTGAACGGTTTATCTTCGACCTGCTGCCCGAAGCCCGGCAGGCCATTGTCGTCGAGATCGACGAGGCGCAAGCTTTCGCCCCGGTGAAGAATGCCCCCCGAGCGCCGCGCGATTCGCCCGACACCGTGCGGGCCCAAATGATTGGGTTGCATACCGCCTGGCTGCGGGCTGCTGGCTGCGAGGTGGCCCCCGGGGTGCCAGTGGAAATCAGCCCCCTGTTTGCCCAAAGCGCCCAGGAACTGGCTGCCCGCGTCCGGCCGGGACTGGTCGTGACGCGTCCGCGATACTTTTGCTAGCCTACCGGCATGGTTGGGCCCCGGGGCGTACGAGCGGCGCTAACGTTTTCGGAACGGTAACAAGGCGTTCGAAGCAGCGATGTTGCATGCAGTGATCATGGCCGGCGGCTCCGGCACGCGATTCTGGCCCGAGAGCCGTCAAGGCTTGCCGAAACAATTGCTCAAGCTGGTCGGCGACCGCACGATGCTGCAAAGCACGGTCGATCGGCTGGCTGCACTGGCGCCGCCCGAGCGGACGATGATCGTCACCGGAGCGGCGCTGGTGGGCGAAGTTCGCGAGCAGCTGCCCGAGCTGCCCCCCGCGGCCGTGGTGGGCGAGCCATGCCGCCGCGATACCGCTCCGTGCATCGGGCTGGCGGCTCTGTTGATCATGCGCGACGATCCCGAGGGCGTCATGGCCGTGATGCCCTCGGATCACGTGATTTCGCCCCAGGCGGAGTTCCAACGGGCAATCGCGCAAGCCGCGCAGCTGGTCGAGGCGGCGCCGCAGCGGATCGTGACCTTTGGCATCCGGCCAACTTACCCGGCCGAG
>CAZPED010000632.1:0-2591 GCA_964585335.1 uncultured Planctomycetaceae bacterium
GTCCCGATTCGCCCGAGGCGCTGAGCAATCTGGGCTCCGCGCTGCACGATCGCAAACAAGACGCCGCGGCCAAGGAATGTTTCGATCGCGCGCTCGAGCTCAAACCCGACTTCGTGCAAGCCTACATCAACCTGGGGGCGGTCCATCAGGATCAAAAGCAATTTGACCCGGCGCTCAATTGCTACCGGCGCGCCCTGGAGCTCGCGCCGCAGTCGGCCGACGCCCTGGCCGGCATCGGCGCCAACTTGCAGATGCAAGGACGCTCGGCCGAAGCCATCGACTTCCAGCGGCGCGCCGTTGCCATCGATCCCAACCACCGGCTGGCCCACTACGGACTGGCGGCGGCCCTGCATGCCGAACACCAGGACGACCAGGCACTCGAGCACTATGCCGAGGCCATTCGCATCAAACCCGACTACGCCGAGGCGCATTACAATCGCTCGTTCGTCTGGCTCAGTCGCGGTGACTTCGAGCGCGGCTTTCGCGACTACGAGTGGCGGTTCCGCTGCAAGGATTACCAGGGCCGGAAGTTCAATGCTCCGATTTGGAACGGATCGCCTCTGGCCGACCGCACGCTGCTGGTGCACGCCGAGCAGGGCCTGGGCGACACGCTGCACTTCATTCGCTACGTCAAGCTGGTCCAGCGATTAGTCGACAAGCTGATCGTCGAGGTGCAGCCGGCGCTCGTGCCACTATTGCGCACCTCGGGATTTGCCGTCATCGCCGGCGGCACGCCGCTGCCAAAGTTCGACGTACACGCGGCCCTACTGAGCTTACCGGGAATTCTCGGCACCACACTGGCCAGTGTGCCGGCGTAAGTGCCCTACCTGCACGCTGAACCGCGACTGCTCAAGCACTGGCGGACGAAACTGCGGGCCTACCAGGGGCTCAAAGTCGGCATCGTTTGGCAAGGCAACACGTCGTATACCTTCGACCACCTGCGTTCGATCCCCCTGGCCGAGTACGCGCCGCTGGCCCAAGTGCCCGGCGTTCAACTGTTCAGCCTGCAAAAGAACGCCGGCGTGGAGCAAATCGAGTCGGTCGCTTCGCGGTTTACGGTCATCGACTTGGGCAGTACGCTGGACGTCGAAGGGGGCGCGTTCATGGAAACCGCTGCTGTGATGTGCAACCTCGACCTGGTGATTACGTCCGACACGGCCGCCGCGCACCTCGCCGGTGGCCTGGGAGTGCGCACCTGGCTGGCCGTGCCGGCAGCGCCCGAGTGGCGCTGGATGCAAACCCGCCGCGACAGTCCGTGGTATCCTAGTATGCGACTGTTCCGCCAGCCGCGCGTCGGTGACTGGGGCAGCGTGTTCGCGGCCATGCAAGCGGAATTGGCCGAGTTAGCGCCGTCGCGGGCCGCCCTCGATTGACCATTGGATTGAGTGCCCGAGCAAGGGGAGATCATCGTTTGAGCAACTTTCCTCCTTACAACCGGCTGAAGGCCTGTCGGCACGGGCAGATGTTGTACAACGTCAACGACATCTACATCGGCCGCTCGCTGGATGTTTACGGCGAGTTCTCGCAGGAAGAAGCCGAGCTGTTCGCGCAGATCGTCAAGCCGGGCCACGTGGTGGTCGAAGTAGGCGCCAACATCGGCGCGCACACGGTGGCGCTGGCCCAACAGGCTGGCCTGACCGGCCTGGTGCTGGCCTTCGAGCCGCAGCGCATCGTCTTTCAAACGCTTTGCGCCAACATGGCCCTGAATAGCATTCCGAACGTACACTGCCTGCAAAATGCCGTGGGCGCGGCGCCCGGGCTGATCAAGATTCCGCTGCTCGACTACGGCAAGCCCAACAACTTTGGCGGCCTGGCGCTGGGAAGCTGGCAAACGGGCGAGCAAGTCACGGTGGTGACGATCGACAGCTTCAATTTGCAGCAATGCAACTTCATCAAGATGGACGTCGAGGGCATGGAAGAGGACGCGCTGCGCGGCGCGGCCCAAACCATCCAGCGTCATAAGCCGGTGTTGTATGTCGAAAACGACAAGGCGGAGAAAAGCGAATCGCTGATTCGCTATATCGATTCGATCGGCTACAACATGTACTGGCATACGCCGAATTACTTCAACCCGCGCAATTTCGCGGGCTACCCGACCGACGTGTTCAACAACATCATTTCGGTCAACATGCTTTGCGTGCACAAGAGCATTCCCCAGGAGCTGAGCGAGTTTACCCGCGTCGAGGTGCCGAAGACGCCTGCGCCGGCCTCGCCGTAGTCGCCCCCACTGGCAGTTGCAGGGAGTCGCGATGGCTGCTTGGGAATTCTGGATCGACGTCGGCGGTACGTTTACCGATACGTTCGGCCGCGCGCCCGACGGCCGGTTGTCGCAATGCAAGGTGCTCAGTTCCGGGGTGACCAAGGGCGCCGTCGGCCCAGGCTCAACGGCCCAGTGCATTGTCGACGCGGGCCGCGCGAGCGACCCGCCCGGATTCTGGACCGGTTTTCGCCTGGCCCTGTTGGACGGCGGCGGCCGCACGCTGGCCGAATCGGCCGTGTCCGGGTTCGACGCGCCGTCGGGTTCGTTGCGTCTGGCAACTCCCCTGCCCTCTGCGCCACGGGTTGGAGAGCGCTACGAGCTTTCGGCAGAC
>CAZPED010000633.1:0-2571 GCA_964585335.1 uncultured Planctomycetaceae bacterium
CGATGAACAACGTGGCGATGCCCTTGCCGTAGACTTCGTTGTCGTCGAGCACGTACACACGCTTGACGCCCAGCTCCTTGGCCCAGGCCGCGCCCCGCGGCCCTTTCAGGTCATCGGTGGGAACCATCCGCACGTAGTTCACTTCGCCGCTGGGGCGGTAGATGTCCGGTTCGCCCGGGTCTCCTTTGTCGGGCTTGGTCAGACCGGGCCAGGTGTTGGCCGGGCTGATCATCAGCAAATGGGCCTTGTTGAGGATCGGCATCGAGATTTTGGCCGCGCCCGAGTTGTACGTGCCCAGGTAAACCATCACGTCGGGGTCGGCCACGGCACGGGCGGCGTTGGCCGTTTCGGCCTCGGCGGTCCACTGGCCGGCGCCGGCCGTGGCGTCGTCCCAGTCACCGTACACGATGTCGAACTTGCCGGCCTTGTCGTCGGCCTCGGCCAGGGCGATCTTGATGCCGTTGACGATCGTGTCGGTCTGGGCCTTGGCGCTGCCGGTGCGCGGCAGACTGGAGACGATCTTGATGACGTTGGGGTTGCCGCTGCTCGCGCCGCCCCAACCCACGAGCGTGGTCACGCCCAGCAGAACCGCGATCAAGATGGGCGGCAGAAAACGTGACATCGACTCTGGCGGCCGGTACTTGCGATGCGCGGGTGCTCGAAACCTTGCGGGCGATTTTAGCGCACGCAAAATTGATCGTCAATCGGACGTTCCGGCGAGCTCACCGCGCGGCTTTGCGCCGCGGGCGAGGTGCACGGCACCCTCAATCGCGCGCCGTGGTGCTAACCACCACCGATTCGCGCAGCCCCTCGGCCATTTCGGGCAGAATTCCCTTGCGCACGTAGATCGGGCGGATCAGCGGCCGCAGCGCGGGCAAGCGCCAGGTAAAAGCCGCCGCGGCCACCAGGCACACGCAGCCGGCGATCGACAGCGTGACGCGCACTCCCAGCCACGAAGCGGCCCAGCCGGCCAGCAAGCTGCCCAGGGGCGCCATACCCAAGAAGGCCATCGCGTACAGCGACATCACCCGGCCCCGCTTGTCGTCGTCGACAATCGTTTGCAGCACGGTGTTGGTGGAGGCCATTTGCGCCACCAGGCAGAAGCCCGTGACGATCAACAGGGGTGCCGAAACGGCCAGCCAGGTCGAGGCAGCGAACAAGAGCGCCGCGAAGCCCAAGGTCCAGCACGACACGGCAATCACTCGCCCTAATCCCACCACGGTGCGGCGCGTAGCCAGGTACAAACTGGCGCCCACCGCCCCAAGGCCCGACGCCCCCAGCAGAATGCCCAGCGTGCGCTCCTGGCCGCCGAGCACCTGGGCGGCAAATACCGGCATCAACGTGGTTACCGAAGTGGCGCACACGCTGGTGATGGCCACAAGCAGTACCAGGTCGCGGATCGGGCCGAAACCAAAGGCGTAGCGAAAGCCCTCGCGCAGGGCTGCCAGCGCTCGCTGCGTGTGCGGCGGATGCACGTGCGGCTTGAGCCGCATGGCCAATAGCGCGGTCAGTACCGCCACGTAACTGACACCGTCGATCAGGAAGCAGTAGCCCTCGCCCACGGCGTAGATCAGGTAGCCGGCCATGGCCGGGCCGATCAACCGCGCGCTGTGCATCATCGACGAGCTGAGCGCGATGGCATTGCTCAAGTCGTCGCGCGATTCGACCATTTCGATCGTGAACGACTGCCGGGCAGGGGCATCGACCGCGCCCACGAAGCCTTGGAACACGCCCAGCAGCATGAGCTGATGAATCGTGATCCAATCACCGAGCGTCAGCACGGCCAAGGCGAACGAGGTCAGCATCGACAAGCTTTGCGTGATCACCAGGATCGTATGCCGGTTCCAGCGGTCGACCAGCACGCCCGCAAACGGCGTGAAGAGGAAGATCGGAAACTGACTGGCGAAGCCAACCAGCCCCAGCATGAGGGGCGCCGACTGCTGGTCGCTGCTGGCCAGCCGATAGACGAGCCAGCTGCTGGCCACGGTCGATACCCAGGTGCCGATCAGCGAGACGATCTGTCCGCCAAAAAACAGTCGGTAGTTGCGCGAGCGGAAGGCGCGGACCATGAACCGCAGATTCGACAGCGGGGCCTCTGCCGCGGTTGCCGTCATGGCCTGTTACCTTTCTCGCCTGGCGCTTCTGACAGCTCCGACCGGCTGGGGAAGATACGGCCCCTGCGGCAGTCGGGCAATCGGAGTGCCGCGCTGCCAGCAGCCGATCTTGACCCCGGCAGCGCTCTTCCAGTACTGTTCGCCGCCCGAGTTTCTGGCGGCGCAGCGAATCGCGCGCCCGGCAACGCCGTGCTGGACGACCGTTACACTCGAATCGGAGCGATCAATTCTATGAGCGTGGCCCCCTCCCGGCACTCGTTTGCGCCCTCGGTTTCCCCCTCGCCAGCTAGTGCCCCTGCCGGCGTACCGCTGCTCGACGTGCAACGCCAATACCAGGCAATTCGCCGCGAAATCAGCGAGGCAATCGCCAGCGTCTGCGACTCCGGCCGGTTCATCTTTGGGCCCGAGTGCGAGCAACTGGAAAAATCCGTGGCGGCCTATTGCCAGACACCTCACG
>CAZPED010000634.1:0-2567 GCA_964585335.1 uncultured Planctomycetaceae bacterium
AGCCGGTGGTGCGAAGCTCCGGTGCGCGAGTGCCAAAAGAGGACGCTATGAACACGTCTGCTGAGATTGGATTGTTGGAGACCCAGGGACTGGTAGCCGCGCTGCACGCCACCGACGAAATGCTCAAGGGAGCCGCCGGGAGCCTGGTGGGCAAAGAGAAGATCGGGGCCGCGTACGTCACGATCATCATGCGCGGCGACGTGGCCGCCGTGCAGGCCGCCATCGAAAGCGGCAAGCAAACGGTCGAGCGGCTGGGCGGAAAGCTGATTCTGGCCGACGTGATTGCCCGGCCTCATCCCGAGCTGGCCGCGCTGCTGCCGAAATAGCAGCACTGGCAGCACGCTGCCCGGCAAAGCTTCGATTGCCAGCCCGCTGGCAAAGCGTTAGTTTGCCGCCATGCAACTTCGCATGGCAAGCCGTTGCAGTCCGACACGCGCGAGTCCGTCGCTTAAGCTATTGCTGCCGCTGGTGCTATTGCTGCTGCCGGCCGGTGTCTCGGCCGCGGCCGAACCCGAGCAGCCGGCGGCCGAGAACGCCGCGTTGCGGCAAGAACTGCTCGAGATGATGCGCGCCGATCAGCTTGCCCGGCGCGAGCTGATGGCCACGGCCGACTTGGACGGCGCGGCCGTCGAGCGTCTTTGCCAGATCGATCGACAGCACACGGCGCGGATGAAAGCGATCGTGGCGCAAGTGGGGTGGCCGGCGGAAAAGCTGGTCGGACGCGACGGCGCCCACGCGGCCTGGCTGCTGGTGCAGCATGCCGATCTGGACGTGGAGTTTCAGGCCTGGTGCTTGTCGCTGCTGGAAACGGCCGCCAGTAGCGGGCAAGCCTCGCCGGTTGACGCGGCTTATCTGTTCGATCGGGTGCGCGTGAATCGCAAGCGGCCGCAGCGCTATGGCACGCAGTTTCGTCAGGACGCGAACGGCCGCTACGAGCCCCAGCCGATCGAAGATGCCGAGCACGTCGACGAGCGACGAGCGGCCATTGGCCTGGAGCCGCTGGCAGAGTATGCCAGGTCGGTGCGATCGCTTTACGAAAAGAAACGCTAGAGCGAGCCGTCTGGCGCTTGGCGGGCGCGCAAAAAAACTGCCGCCACTTGGGCGGCAGCAGGCAAAGTTTCTCGTTACTGTCGAGCCGCTGCCGACGCTGCGGCTGATTACCAGCGAGCCGAGCGAATCAGATTGCGGATCGGCTGGCCCGGCACGTACAGCGGGCGATAGTACACCGGCGCTGCAACGACCGGCGCTGCGACGGCGGCCGACGAGTAATACGCCGTCGTCACCGACGGGGCGTAGAAGCTGGTCGAAACCGTGGGCGCGTAGTAGGTCGTCACCGGCGTCGCCACGCTAGGCGCGTAGTACGTCGTGACCGGAGTTGCCACGCTGGGCGCGTAGTAGGTCGTGACCGGCGTCGCTACGCTAGGGGCATAATACGCCGTGGTGGCCACGGTCTCGGCCGGAGCGTAATAGCTCGTCACCGGTGTGGCCGCGCTGGGAGCATAGTACGTTGTCACGGTCGTCGACACTTCGGGCGCATAGTACGTGGTGACGGGCGTCGAGGTGGCCGGGGCATAGTACGTCGTAACCGGCGTGCTAACCGACGGCGCGACCACCGTGGGAGCATAGTAGTAAGTGACTACCTGGGCCTGGCCCACGGTTGCCAGACAGATTGCCCAGAGCGCAGAAAAGACAAGCAGCTTTTTCATGGCAGGGGTCTCCTTCTATTGCAACTCTATGGCAGGTCGCTGCGATTTGCAACGTTTTTGGCCAGCGGATTGCCATGCGGCAGCCGCCGCACGCTAGAAGTGAGAGCACGTTACGTGCCGAACCAAAACGACACATGCCGCCACGGCAAGCCGTGACGGCATGGTTGCGTTTTTTGCAGTTTTAGGCCCCAAGGGCCAGAGCGGGCAAGCCGCTCAGGCTCACCAGCCCCAACGGACGGCGCGCCGATAGGCCCACCGCGGCACGAAGTACGGTGCGGCATAGTAAGCCGAGTACGTCGGCACCACGGCCGGAGCGTAGTACGTGGTCGTGGGCGCGTAATAGGTCGTAACGGGCGCGGGGGCGTAAAAGGTCGTTACCGGAGCCGGGGCGTAGTAGGTCGTCACAGGCACGCTGGGTGCGTAATACGTCACCGTGGGTGCCGAATAAACGACTTCCTGGGCCAGGGCCGGTGCGGCCATGCCACACAGGGCGACCGCCAGTGCAACGCAGGCGAGTTTTTTCATGATTTGGGTCCTTCTGAGCGCGGCGAATCAAAAGTTGACAACTCCAAAGACAACCTAGCTGACAGTGTGTGATGTGCAACCCGCCGCACGCACCTCGCACTGCCCACGTCAGCCGGCTTGCCGGTTGTGTCGTCAACAACGGACGTCCTGCCTTCAGCATCGCGTTTTGTCGACGAATGTCAACCAGCGCTGCCTTTTGGCAACACGATGGTGATGCTCGCGCCGCCCGTAGCGCCGGGCTCGACGCGCACTTCGCACCCGTGCAGGCGCACAATCCGCCAGCACTTCGACAGGCCGAAGCCCAAACCGCTGCCTGCCTCGCGCCAACACTAAAAC
>CAZPED010000635.1:0-2565 GCA_964585335.1 uncultured Planctomycetaceae bacterium
CGGCTTGCAAAACCCCTACGACCTGGTGTTCAACCGCGAAGGCGAGCTGTTCACCTGCGACTCGGACATGGAGTGGGACACGGGCATGCCCTGGTATCGCCCGACCCGACTGAATCATCTTAGCCCCGGCAGCGAGTTTGGCTGGCGGAGCGGCTGGTCGAAGTGGCCCAATTACTTCGTCGACAGCCTGGCCCCCGTGATCGAGCTGGGACGCGGCTCGCCGGCGGGCATGGAAGTTTACAACCACGTCATGTTTCCGCAGCGCTATCACAACGCGGTGTTCGTCTGCGATTGGTCGCGCGGACGCATCCTGGCCCTGCGCACGAAGCAACACGGCGGCACCTACAAGGCCACGGGCGAAGTCTTCCTGGAAGGACAGCCGCTGAACGTTACCGACATCGGCGTCGGCCCGGACGGCTGGCTGTACTTTTGCACGGGGGGCCGCGAAACCGAAGGTGGCGTGTACCGCGTGGTGTGGGAAGGCAAGGTGCCCCCGCAAGTGCTCAATCGCGGCAAGGGTATTGTCGCGGCGCTCGAACAGCCGCAGATCAATAGCGCCTGGGCCCGGCAAAAAATCGCTTTGCTGAAAACCCAACTGGGCGACGGCTGGGCCGACGCCCTGGCCAACGTCGTGAGCGACCAGAAAGTGCCGGTCACGCGGCGCACGCGGGCGCTCGACCTCATGCAGTGGTTCGGCCCTTCGCCGGAACCTGCCCTGCTCGTCGAGGCTTCGCAAGACCCCGCTCCCCTGCTCCGCGCCAAGGCGGCCTACCTGATGGGCCTGCACATCGACGACGAGGCCCACGCCAGGCTGATCGAACTGCTGGCCGACAAGGATCTGCTGGTGCAGCGAGCCGCGATCGAGTCGCTCGTGCGCTGCGGCAAGGACCTGCCCGCCGACGCGATCATCGAGCTGTTGGCTTCGACCGATCGCTACGTGGCCTGGGCCGCGGCGCGGGCGCTCGAGCAAGTTCCCCGCGACCAATGGGAAGCGGCCGTGCTGGAAAGCGACAAGCCTCGGGTATTCATTCTGGGCTCCGTGGCGCTGCTGCGTCCGGCCCCCGAGCGCAAGACGGTCGACGGCGTGCTGAAGCGGGCCAGCGAGTTCATGACTGGCTACCTGACCGACGACGACTTTGTCGACTTGCTGCGCGTGGTTCAGCTAGGCCTGCTGCGTGGTGAGATTCCGCCCGAAGACGTAGTGTCGCTGCGCCAGCAACTCTCCGAAGAGTATCCAGCCGGCGATCCGCGGATGAACCGCGAGCTGGTCCGGCTGCTGGTCTATCTGCAGGAGCCGACGCTCGCCGAGCGGCTGGTCGAGCAGCTAGGCAGCGACATCCCCAGCGTCGACAAGATGCAAGTGCTGATGCACGCCCGCTTTTTGCAGGCAGGCTGGACGCTGCCACTGAAGCTCGAAGTGCTCAAGGCTCTCGAAGAGGCGCGCACCATCCAGGGCGGTCACAGCTTTAGCGGCTATGTCGAGAATGTCTCGCGCGACTTCTTCGCCAACTTCAGCGAGGACGAACAGCGCGTGGTGCTGGTCGATGGGGCCAAGTGGCCCACGTCGGCCCTGTCGGTGCTGGCCAAGTTGCCCCAGCACCCCAGCGACGAAACGATTGCTCAAGTGATCAAGCTGGACCGCCAGGTCAAGCGATTGGATGGCGAGGCCGCCAAGAAGCTGCGGATTGGAATTTGCGCCGTGCTGGGCATGAGCGGCGACGAGCAGGCGATGGTCTATCTGCGCGAGCTGTTCGACAACGAGCCCGACCGGCGCGTGCCAATCTCGATTGGCCTGGCCCAGAAGCCCGACGGCGAGAACTGGCCCTATCTGATCCGCTCGCTGTCGATCGTCGAGGGCACGGCCGCGCAGGAAGTGCTCACCCGGCTGGCGCAAGTGAACGAGAAGCCCGACGATCCGGAGTCGTATCGGCAAGTGATCTTGCGGGGTCTGATGCTCCGCGACAACGGCAGCCGTAAAGCGGTCGAACTGCTGGAAAAATGGACCGGCGAGCATCTCAGCCAACCCGACGAAGAGTGGGAAAAGTCCTTGGCCAGCTGGCAGCAGTGGTTCTCGGAAAAATACCCCGAGCTGCCCGAGCCGAAGCTGCCGCGCGAGGATGAGCAGAATCATTGGACCTACCAAGAGCTGCTCAGCTACCTGACCGGCCCACAGGCCTCGCAGGCCGTGCCAGCGCGGGGCGCGGTGATGTTCGAAAAGGCCCAATGCGTGAAGTGCCATCGCTACGGCGACCGCGGCGATACCGTGGGCCCCGATTTGACGAACGTCAGCAAGCGGTTCCAGAAGAAGGAAATCCTCGAGTCGATCTTGTTCCCCTCGCACGTAATCTCCGACCAGTTTGCCAGCCAGTCGGTCGTCACCAAGGACGGCAAGACTTATGTGGGCATGGTTTCGCCGCGCGGCGACGGTACGATCATCGTCCTGCAACCCAACGGCGAGAAGGCCGTGCTCGCGGAAACGGAAATCGCCGAGGCGACGCGGAACAAGGTTTCGTCGATGCCCGAGGTGCTGCTCAACCCGCTTTCGCTGGAGGAGGTGGCCGACCT
>CAZPED010000636.1:0-2565 GCA_964585335.1 uncultured Planctomycetaceae bacterium
TGTGGTTGTGGCACTGGCAACACTGAATGGTCAGTCCCAGCATGCTTTTGCCCAGAGCGTCCATCCGGTCGAACATGGCTTCCATGCGGAACTGCTCGGGATCGATGCCCCCTTCTTCGTTGAGCATCGAGTTGCGCAGAAAGCCCGTGGCCACGAGCTGATCCTGCGTGGCGCCGGGCATCAGGTCGCCGGCCAATTGCTCGACGATGAACTGGTCGTAGGGCAAATCACGGTTAAACGCGCCCACGACCCAGTCGCGATACATCCAGACGTTGCGCGACTTGTCTTTCTCGAAGCCGTCGGAATCGGCATAGCGGGCCGCATCGAGCCAGTGGCGGCCCCAACGTTCGCCGTAGTGAGGCGAAGCCAATAGCCGCTCGACTTGTCGCTCGTAGGCGCCCGGCGCGCTATCGGCCAAAAAAGCGTCCACTTCCGCAATCGTCGGTGGCAGGCCAATCAGGTCCAGGCTCAAGCGGCGCAGCAGCGTCACCTTGTCGGCTGGTTCGGCCGGCGAAACCGACTCGCGCTCGAGACGCTGCTTGATGAACCGATCGACGTCGTTATGCGACCAGTCGTCAGCGGTCAATGTTGGCACGGCCGGACGCACGGGCGCGCGAAACGCCCAATGGTCGCGCTTGTTGGCGTTTTGAGCCGTGGGGGCTGCTTGCGGCCAATCGGCACCTTGGTCGATCCAGGCACGGATCGTGGCGATTTCGGCCGCCGAGAGCGGCTCGCCCTTGGCCGGCATTCGCGAAATCGCATCGCTGCTGCCTGTGATGGCGGCCAGCAACGGACTTTCGCCGCTGTTGCCGGGCACGATGTCGCGGCCCAGTTCGCCCCCCTTTAGCGCCGCCTCGCGCTCGTCGAGCCGCAGGCTGGCTTCTTGCTTCTTGGGACCGTGGCACTGGTAGCAGTGCTTCTCGAAGAGCGGTTGCACCTGGCGTGCGTAGTCGACCTTGGCGCCGGCCTGCTCGTCGGCCAGCGCCTGGCTGGCAGAAACCAGCAGCCAGGCAAATGCCGTTACGCTTAGCCAACGCTTGTTCGCAGCATTGTCCATGGGCCGTGGCTCGCGGCGGGATTTTCAGGCAGGAGGAAGCTTGGTTCTATTTTAGTGTCGCACCCGCCGCGCAGCCAAGCAGCCGCACGCCGTGGCCCGCCGGGCAGTGGGGTCCAACTGTGCGGCTGGACGCATCGTAGGGATCAGACCGCACAGCGGGCGGGCAATTATGGGGATTTGCCCACCCCTTCGCGCTTCAACTCGGCCCAGTGGGCGACGGCCGACGAGCCACGTCCGTCGGGCAGCGTGTGGGTGATGGCCGAGCCGTTGAGCACGCCCCCGCGCAGCTTCATCTCCAACTGCACTTCGTACGGCCGGCCGCGGTGGTCGTCGTAGGGAACTCGTCCGGCAAACCGCCCGCGCAAAAAGCCGTCGCGAAAGCTGGGCCCGCTGAGCAGCGTTTCCGGTTGATCGCCCAGTTTGAGATGAATGTCGCCCGAATCACGAATCGTCAACGTCAAGGGCAGCTGGCCCGCGTAGCTCACGAGTTGACCTTTCCAAGTGCCAACCAGCTCGGCGCTCGGCGCGAACTTGCCCGACTCGGCCACATCGCTGTTGCTTTTGCTCCCAGCGTCCTGCTTGTTTTCTTCCGGCAGCACGATCTTGTAGATCATGTCGGCCAGGTAACCCACCAGCGGGCTACCGGTGTTGCACAGCACCACCACGGCCACGCGCTGCGACGGCACGAACGAGCACAACGTCGCCACGCCGGGCATGCCGCCGGTGTGCTGCACGGTGTGATATCCGCGGCGGATGGCGCCCGAACCCCAGCCCACGCCGTAACCGCCCCCGCCGGGCGTGGTAGCGGTCGGCCGCTGCATCTCGTCGATCGCCGCGTCGCTGAGAATCGCCCGTTGATCAGCCAGGCGCTCTTTCATGTGGAACTGGGCGAAACGCGCCAAGTCGTGCGCACTGGCATACACGGCCGAAGCGCCGGGGTGGTCGAAGTCGTAGAACGGTATCCGCTTCCCCTCGGGCGTGTAGCGAATCGCCTGGTGCGGCTCCAGCCCGGGGCCCACGTCGATCGACGTGTGGGTCATGCCCAGCGGCAGAAAGACCGCCTCGCGCATGAAGTCGGCAAACTTCTGGCCACTTTGCCGTTCAAGGATGTAGTCGAGCAATCCGTAACCCAGGTTGCTGTACTGGTATCGCTCGCCGGGAGCGGTCACCAGGTTGGCATAGCGGCGGATCGTCTCGTCGCGCGTCGGCGCGCGATATGTTTCGTCGATGTAGAAGAACTGGTAGTGCAACGGCAAACCGGCCGTGTGATTGGCCACGCGGCGCACGGTGGCTTGGGCCGCATCGCCGACGCGAGCTCTCAGCTTGGCGTCGCCCAGATATTCGTCGATCGGCTTGTCGAGGTCGATGAGCTTGCGTTCTTTGAGCACCATCAGCCCGGTGGCGGTGATCGGCTTCGACACTGCCGCGACGCTGTAGAGCGTGTGCTCGCTGGCGGGCGTGCGATTCTCTCGGTCGGCCCAACCAAAGCCTTGCTCCCAGACGATCTT
>CAZPED010000637.1:0-2556 GCA_964585335.1 uncultured Planctomycetaceae bacterium
CGACCAGCGGGGTCATGCCCAGCGAGATCGCCTCGTTGTGCAATTTGCGCAGGTTGCAGTCGTCCAGGCATTCGGCAATCAACAGCACGGCGTCGGCGCCGGCGGCGCGGGCCTCGAGCAGCTGGTAGCTGTCGAGAATGAAGTCCTTGCGCAAGACCGGCAGGCCCACTTCGGCCCGCACGCGGCGCAGGTAGTCGAGACTACCCTGAAAATACTGTTCGTCGGTCAGCACGCTCAGGCAACTCGCGCCGTGGCGCTCGTAGGTCTTGGCGATTTCGACCGGCTGAAAATCGGCGCGGATGACGCCCTTCGACGGGCTGGCCTTCTTCACTTCGGCAATCAGCCGGATGGGGCCAGCGGTGGCCAACGCGGCGAAAAAATCGCGCGGCGCGGGGGCCGCCTCGACCAGGGCGCGCAGAGCGTTCTCGGGCCGCGCCTGGCGGGCGGCGGCGATCTCTTGCCACTTCGTGGCCACGATCTTGTCGAGCACGCTGGCCATGCTTGAACTCTAGTGTTTAAAGTGCCGCCGGCCCGTGAAGATCATGGCAATTTCGTGCTCGTTGCAAGCGGCAATCACCTCGTCGTCGCGTTTCGAGCCGCCTGGTTGGATGATCGCGGAAACGCCGGCCGCGGCGGCTTGCGCGATCGAATCGGCAAATGGAAAGAAGGCGTCCGAGGCCAGCACGCATCCTTTGGACCGATCGCCTGCTTTCTTGATGGCAATTTCCGTCGAGTCGACGCGGCTCATCTGCCCGGCGCCTACGCCCAGCAGCGCCCCACCCGAGGCCAACACGATGGCGTTCGACTTGACGTGCCGCACAATCGACCAGGCAAACCGCAGGTCGTTCCAGTCCTCGGGGCTGGGTTGGGCGGCCGTCACCACTTTCCAATCGGCCTCGGGATCGATACTGACGTCGGCCTGTTGCACGAGCAGGCCCCCCTCGATCTGCCGCACTTGCAGGCTGGGAGCGGGATCGTCGAGCGGGCCGACCTTCATCAGCCGCACGTTGGCCTTCCACTTTGGCCGCGTGGTCAGAATTTCAAACGCCTCGGGCTGGTAGTCGGGGGCTACGATCGCCTCGACGAACCGCCCAGGCTCGACGAGCACTTCGGCCGTGGCCACGTCGACGATGCGGTTGAACCCCAGCACCGAACCAAACGCGCTGACCGGGTCGCCATCGAGCGCGGCTCGCGTGGCCGTGGCCAGTTGGGCGTCGATTGCCGCGCCGCAGGGATTGTTGTGCTTGATGACCACGCAGCCCGGATCGTCGAGCATGCGAACGATTGCCATGGCGCTGTCCAGGTCGAGCAGGTTGTTGTACGAGAGTTCTTTGCCCGACAGTTGCTGGGCCGAAACCAGGCTGGCCTGCTCGTCGTGTGCCGCGGGGGCGTAGACCGCGGCCTGCTGGTGCGGGTTCTCGCCGTAGCGGAGCACTTCCTTGCGACGGAAGCCCACGAACCAGTGCCGCGGAAACAGTTCGTCGCGCACTTCGCTCGCCAGGTAGTCGGCAATCAGTTGATCGTAACGCCCCGTGCGGCCGAAGGCCGCGCGGGCCAGGTCGCGGCGCAGCTCGGGGGTGGTGGCGCCGCTGGCCGCCACCTGCTCGAGAATGGCCGGGTACTGCACTGGGTCGGTGGCCACGGTGATGAAGGCATGATTCTTGGCCGCGGCGCGAATCAGGCTCGGCCCGCCAATGTCGATGTTCTCGACCGCTTCGTCGAACGTGCAGTCGGGCCGGGCGATCGTGGCCTCGAAGGGATACAGGTTCACCACCACGAGCTCGAAGGTCAGAATGCCGTGCGCGGCCAGAGCCGCCAGGTCATCGGTCCGATCGTGGCGGGCCAGAATGCCGCCATGAATCTTGGGGTGCAGGGTTTTGACGCGCCCATCGAGCATTTCCGGAAAGCCGGTGTAGTCGGCGACGTCGCGGACGGCGAGTCCCTCGGCTTCGAGGAAGCGGCGCGTGCCGCCGGTGCTGAACAGCTCGACGCCGGCGGCGGCCAGGCCACGCGCGAACTGTTCCAGACCCAGTTTATTGCTGACGCTGATCAAAGCGCGCTGAATGCGAGGGGACGTCATAACCAGTAGATACTCGCTGTTTCGAGAGCAAGTGGCGCACGGCACAAGCTGAGTCGCTCGGCCGGTGTGCTGAAAATCGGCCGCCCAAGACTGGCGGCGCGGGCAGCACTTCCTTGGTTTAAGAAGTTGGCTGCCGGGCGTCAACACCCCCAAACGCACGCCCAGGGTTGGGCCCGGCCCTGAACCTGGCGCTATTTGAATGGGTTGTCAGCATCGTCCGCCGCCGGTTCGGCGGGCGCATCGGCGGCATCGTCCGCCGGCATCTCTTCGGCGGGCGCCTCTTCGGCCGGCATTTCCTCGGCGGGCTCGTCGGCCGAGGGCTCCTCGCTGTCGCCGGCGGGCTTTTTCGGCTGCTTGGGCTTCGCCTTCACGTCCTTGACCTTCTCGAGCGCCGGGGCCTGGTGTACCGCTGCCGTCTTGAGCGGCGTTTCGCGCAGACACTGTACCATGCCGGTGTCGCTGGCCAGGTAGATGCG
>CAZPED010000638.1:0-2554 GCA_964585335.1 uncultured Planctomycetaceae bacterium
CTGCTGCGCTGTTTCTTCGGCCCGGAGTTCGACCGAGCCCGAAGCGGTCAGCAGGCCCACCGCCAGGAATGTCAGACACACGTGCAAACGGCTGCGTCGCATTGGGTTCTCGCAACTTTTCAGGTTAACGACTGATTCTCCGGGGCCGCCTCGCCCGCGTTGGTTGCCGCCGGCATTTCGGCGCTCTGGCCGTCGGGCGACTGATGATTCCAGCCGTTGCCGGCACTACCCAATAGTTCGAGCCGCACGCGTTCGCGCTCACGGTCGATTTGCTCGGGCGTGGCGCCCAGCTGGTGCAGCACGTCGACGGCAAACGCCAGCGCCACTTCGCCTTCGCCCGAGAATACGCTGTCGGCTCCCGCCTGCCGCAAACGGGGCAATTCGGCAACGTACAGCGAACGGGCCAGCACCCGAATGCGCGGGTTCAACTCCTTGGCCATGCGAATCACTTCGGCGCTGCCGTGTACGTCCGAGGCGCTCAGAATGAGGCTGTTGGCGGTGGCGATGCCCGCGCCGCGCAAGGTCTCGCGCTGGCGAACGTCGCCATAAACGGCCGACGTGCCACTGTTGCGCAGCCGCTGCACGACTTCAAGATTCAAATCGATAATCGTCGGCTCGACTTCGTTGGCGCGCAACAGCCGAGTCACCGTGCGCCCCACCGGACCGTAGCCGACTACGATGGCGCGATGGACGGCGGCCCGCTCTTCTTCGTCCTCGTCGGCGGCCCCCGCCGCGTGCGGGCGTTTGCGCGCCAGCGGCGCAAGATTGTTCAGCCAGCGCGCCGCTGGATCGACCAGGCGGTAGAGCAGGGGATTGAGCGAGATGGATATGATTGCCGCCGCGATCAGCGCGCCGGTGGCCGAGGCGTCGAGCAGCTGCATGTCGCGCCCCAGCGTCGCAAGAATGAACGAGAACTCGCCGATTTGCGCGAGCGCCACCGCCACCGACAGCGCCACCTGCAGCGGGTAACCCATCGCCATGACCAGGGCGAGCGCCGCCACGGGTTTGCCCAACAGCACGATGGCCAGCGTCGCCGCCAGCAGCCCCGGCGACTCCATGACGGCCATCGGATTGAGCAACAACCCTACCGACACGAAAAAGAGCACGGCAAACGCGTCGCGCATGAGCAGCGCGTCCGAGGCGGCCCGCAAGCTGAACTCCGAGCGGCCGACGACCATGCCGGCCAGAAACGCGCCCAGGGCCATCGACACGCCAAAGATTTTGGCCGACCCCACGGCAATGCCCAGCGCCAGCACCAGCACGGTCAGGGTGAACAACTCGCGCGAACGCGTTTTGGCCACCAGCGTCAGCAGCCAGGGAATAACCCGTCCGCCAACCACCAGCGCAAAAGCGAATAGCGCGCCCACCTGGGCAATGGCCACCACGACCGCCCACACGGGGCCACCCGCCGGCACTTCGTCGCCGAACACCGCCGGCAACAGCACCAGCACCACCACGGTAAAGATGTCTTCCACGACCAGCCACCCCACGGCGATGTGACCAGCCCGGGTATGCAAGTCGCGATTGTCTGATAGCACGCGCACCAGCACAACCGTGCTGGCCACGGCGATGGCCAGACCGAACACAATGCCCGACGACCAACTCCAGCCGAGGAAATGGGTCACCACGGCGGCCAGCACCGTGGCCGTCAGGCTCTGCACGATCGCTCCCGGCACGGCCACGTGTTTGACGGCCAGCAGCTCTTCCAAGTGGAACTGCAAGCCCACGCCGAACATCAACAGCACCACGCCCATCTCGGCGAACTGCTCGGCCAATTGCTGATCGGCCACGAACCCGGGCGTGTGCGGGCCCACGGCAATGCCGGCCAGCAGGTAGCCGACGATTGGCGACAACCCCAGCCGCTGGGTCAAATATCCAAACACCAGCGCCACGGCCAGGCCGCCCGTCAGCGTCAAAATCAGGTCCAGTTCGTGCATCGCATCGTCCGCATTCTCTTCAGTAACCGTCGCTCCGATCGCGGCATCGCGCGAAATAAACCCGATATTTCGGCCGAAATTTCGGGGCCGCCGACATGGCATCGTACCAGCGCGGGCAACCCCTGGTCGATTGCCAAATGATGAGCACTCGCAGCCCCGAGGGCGCGCGCAGCGCGAGGCCGCATTCGCATGCTGGCTCAGGCCGAGTCGAGCAGCTTCAGATTCGGCGCGATTTCGGCGATCTGTGCCGCCATGAACCGCTGTACTCCGGCCGTCGTCTTCAGCTCCAGCGCCCGGCGCAGCACGCGCTGGGCGCGCTTGCGCGTCAGGTGCTTGGCGAGGTCCTTGATCATGGGAATGAAGGCGGGGCTCATGCTGAAACTGCGCAGTCCCATGCCGTACAGCAGTACGAAAGCCCGCGGCGCGCCGGCCATTTCGCCGCAGAGCGTCACCGGCGTGTCGGCCGCGTTGCAAGCGGCAATGATATGGGTGAGCACCCGCAGCACCGCGGGGCTCAGCGGATGGCAGAGGTGGCTGACTTTCGGATTGTCGCGATCGGCCGCCATCAGGTACTGCACCAGATCGTTCGAGCCGATCGAAACAAAATCCACTTCTTC
>CAZPED010000639.1:0-2543 GCA_964585335.1 uncultured Planctomycetaceae bacterium
TTGCAGATCGCCAAGGCTCAGAAAGAAGGTGCTCGCGGCACCGAGCTGGCCGTCCAGCGTTTTCAGGCCGAAGTGCGCAAAAACCAGAGCCAGAAGCTGATCATTACTCAGCAGATCATCGAGACCGAAAACCGCATCAACTTCCTCTGCGGCCGCTTTCCGCAACCCGTCGAGCGAATGTCGGGGCCGTTCATCGACCTGCAACTGCAAACGCTCAACGTGGGCATCCCCGCGCAATTGCTGCAAAACCGGCCCGACATTCGCCAGGCCGAGCGCGAGCTGGCCGCGGCCGGGCTCGACGTGCGCGTGGCCCGGGCCAACTTCTTTCCGAAACTGTGGCTCACCTCGGGCGTCGGCTACGAGGCCTTCAACGCCAAGTACCTGTTCCAGACCCCCGAGTCGTTGATCTACAGCGCGGCCGGCAGTCTCGTGGCTCCGCTGATCAACAAGACCGCGATTCGCGCCGACTACTTGAACGCCGACGCCCGACAGTTGCAAGCCCTGTACGACTATCAGCGGACCGTGCTCAACGCCTTTACCGAGGTGGTCAACCGCATCTCCAAGGTGCAGAACTACAGCCGCAGCATCGAGCTGAAAAAGCAACAGATCTCGTCCCTCGAATCGGCGGTCGACGTGGCCGGCAAGCTGTTCCAGAATGCCCGCGTCGAGTACATGGACGTGCTGTTCGCCCAGCGCGATCGCAACGATGCCCGCATCGTGCTCATCGAAACCAAGCAGGAGCAATTGTCGGCCATCGTCACCGCCTACCAGGCCCTTGGCGGCGGTTGGCGCTACGTGGGCGGGCCCATTCAGGGTCCGTTCGCCGGTCAGCAAGCTCCCCCCGCCGGCCTGATGCCGGGCAACCGCTTGCCGCCGGTCGCGCCCGTGGCGCCCGCCGAAGAACTTCCCGCGCCGGCCGCGAAGTAACTTGATCCGCTGCCCCGCGAGGGGCTGCTTACCGCCACTCGCGGCTTACCACTTTTGCTTCATGTGTTCCGCGAAACCCAGCAGGTCCTTGACCTCTAGCCGCGTGCCGTCGTCGAGCACCAGCGTGCCCGAATAATAGCCGTGAATTTTGAACAGCTCGGCGCTAATCAGCCCGAAGTCCTGCTTCATGTGCTGCTGGTAGGTCGGCCGAAACGTCAGCGTCAGCCGGTTGTCGTTGCTGGTAAACTGCCAGGGCTGCATCCGGTCGGCCGCGTCGAACTGGCAATCGACCACGTCGAGCTTGTGCAACTTGCCGTCGACCAGAATCGCATTGCAGGTGCCCCGCGCGTCGTCGCCGTAACCATGCCCCAGGTTGATGGCCACGCGCCGCCCACCCACCTTGCCCGCCGCCTGCCCCCAAAACCATTGCGACTCGTGCGGCCAGATGCCGCGACCCCAGTCGTAAATCGCCCACGCGTCGCCCTTGGGTAACTCGTAGGTCTGCTCGTCCACCGTCACCGTGCCCGTGGCCGGCATGCCGAAAATCTTGTTCTCGTAAAAGAACTCCCCCTCGCCGGCAAAGGGGCGCGTGATGGCCACGCTGTCGCCTTGCGGATCGTCGTCCAGTTCGACCGTGCCGGCCATCGCCGGCGCCATGGCCGTTTTGGCAAAGCGAAACTCGATGGTCCGCCGCTTGTCGGCAAACGCCAGCGACACGAAGTCGTCGCCTTTCGACAACCGCGTTTTGCCGTAAGGGTCGGCCGGCAGGATCGCCCGGTCGACGGCCGCCATGTTGATGAACGACGCGCTGCGCGTCGTGCCCGCCTGGTAGTCGATCAGCTCCGCGCTGCCACTGACCAGAGGCCCCAATTGCACGATCGTCACCCCCACGGTGAACCGCGGCGACATGATCGTGTAGTGCTCCCATTCCTTAACCCGCGCCTGCCGCTTGGCGGGTATGGCGCTGCGGTTATAGGTCATCAGCCCCCGCCGGGCCCAGCCCCAGGCGGCCAGGTTGCCGTTGTCATCCAGCAGCGGCGTCGCCGCCGTGAACTCGCGCCGCTCGGGCTTAACGGGCTGATCCTCACCTCGCGCCACAACGGGAACCAGCGCAACCAACAGCACCGCCACGATGATCGATCGCATGATGACTTCCTGACGCCCGACCGCGCGTCTGCTTACGTGAAGGGATCCGCCCCGCCGCGCTAGCCTTCGGCCGCGCAACAGCCGCGATCATAAGCCCGCCCCTGGCAGAGGGCAACTAGCGCCACCCCCAGCCTGCCGAGTGTTGCTTAGCGTGACCCGCTTGTATCCCCGCCCACCAGCTCCGCCAGGTGCTGGCCGCTGCGCAATATCTCGGCGGAAAGCGCCTCGTCGGTCACGATCCGCGACATCATCAAGCCGCCGATCATCGCCGAGGCCAGTGCCAGCGCCCGCCTCTTCGCCTCGCGCGGCCGCACGCCGTCGATGTGGCTGGCCAGCAAATCGACCAGCGCGAGAAAATTGGCCGTCGCTGTGTCGCGCGTCTCCTGGTCGGCCCGGGCCGCTTCGCTTCCAACCGCCGCGAACCGGCGGCCTTCCTCCTCCGTGCCCCCGGGGGTGTGTACCCGGGGCTC
>CAZPED010000640.1:0-2537 GCA_964585335.1 uncultured Planctomycetaceae bacterium
CCGGCGAACTGGTGTGGATGAACGGCACCAGGCCGCTGCCCGAAGACACGACCTATAGCGTACCCGTGCTCGCGCCACTAGCCGGCCAGGCGTCCAGGGTGTTTGGCTCGGGCCACGGCGGCATCCACGCCTGGCAGCCGCGCACCGGCAAGCCCATCTGGGCGTTCTATCTTTCGCGCCGGGGCATCAACACCTCGCCCATCGTCGACGGCGACCGCATTTATGCCGGCCACGCCGAAGAGAACCTGGTCGGCTCCAGCATGGGCAGCATTGTCGCCATCGACGGCTCCAAAACCGGCGACATCACCCAGAGCGGCGAACTGTGGCGCAACCCCGGCATGGTCGGCAAGAGCTCGCCACTGTTGATCGATGGTCGCGTCTATGCCTTCGACGACGGCGCCAAGCTCTACATCATCGATGCCGCCAACGGCAAGCCCGTGGGCAAGCCCGTGAAGATGATCGGCACGATCATGCGTTCCAGCCCCGTCTATGGCGACGGCAAGATTTACGCCGCCACGACCAGTGCCTGGCACATCTTCGAGCCCACCAAAACCGGCGCCAAGTTGACGCACAAGCTGCGGCTGAACGAGGAAGTGACCGGCTCGCCCATCATTTCGCACGGCCGTATTTACCTGCCCACGGGCGACCGCATCTACTGCCTGGCCGCCAAGGACTCGAAGCCCGCAATGGCCAAGGCCAATTCCGCCAAACCGCCCGAAGAGACGCCGCGCGGCAGCGACGACGAGCCGGCCCAAGTGCAGGTCGTGCCGGCCGAAGTGCTGCTGAAGCCCGGCACCCAGCAAAAGTTCACCGTCAAACTTTACAATGCCCGCGGGCAGTTTCTGCGCAACAGCCCGGCCAGCTTCGCCCTGACCGGACCCGGCGAAGTCAACAAGGAAGGCAACTACCTGGCCGCTTCCGAGGGAGCGCACACGGCCACGATCCTCACCGCCAAGGTGGGCAACCTGCAATCGCAAGCGCGCCTTCGCGTGGTGCCCGAGCTGCCTTGGAAGTTCGACTTTGCCGACGGCGAAGTGCCGGTCACTTGGATCGGCGCCCGCTATCGCCACGTGGTGCGCGACGTGGACGGCGACAAGTCGATGGTCAAAGTCACCACCATTCCTAAAGGCACGCGCAGCCAATCGTGGATGGGGCACACCGACTTCCACGACTACACGGTGCAGGCCGACGTTCGCGGCGCACTTACCAACAATAAGATGCCCGACGCAGGCGTCATCGCCCAGCGTTACACGCTCGACCTGATGGGCGCCAGCCAGCAAGTGCAAATCCGTTCTTGGACCCCGCAGCTCGAGCGGTTCTCCAAGTCGGTGCCCTTTGCCTGGAAGCCCGACACCTGGTACACGCTGAAGTTCCGCGCCGCCACCGACGGCGGCAAGGCCGTGCTCAAGGGCAAAGTGTGGAAGCGCGGAGAGCCGGAGCCCGAGGAATGGACTATCGAAGCGGTGGACGAAGCCCCCAACCTCGTCGGCAGCCCGGGCCTGTTCGGCAACGCCAACGATTCGGAAATCACGATCGACAACATTTCGGTCACCCCCAACGCGGCCAAGTAACCGCCGCCGCAGCGCGGAGCCCCCAGGCATTCGCGCCAACGGCCCGCTTCGCGCTAGCCTGGCATCGATTCAAACGTTCCCACTTTCGGAGAGACGACTGGCATGAAAACGGCACAAGCGACTTTATCTTTGTTGATCCTGCTCGGATTGGCCGTGCTCGGCGTCAGTCAGCTCACCGGCGCGCCGCCGCAAGCGTCTCAGGTCGAACGGCTGGCCAAGGCGGCGCCCAGCAAGCCCTCGCACAAAGCCGGCGACAACCCGCCCCAGGGCGTCGGCCCGCTCGATTGGGGACAGTGGGGCGGCTCCAGCGTGCGCAACAACACGCCCCAGGGCAAGAACATTCCCACCGAGTGGAACATCGGCAGCTTCGATTCCAAGACCGGCAAGTGGAACAAGGACGAGGCGGAAAAAGTCGTCTGGGTCGGGGCACTGGGCTCGCAGTCGTACGGCAACCCCGTGGTGGCCAACGGCCAGGTGTACGTCGGCACCAACAACGGCGCCGGCTACCAGAAGCGCTATCCCGCTTCGGTCGACCTGGGCGTGCTGCTGGCCTTCGATGAAAAGGACGGCAAATTCTTGTGGCAACACTCGAACGAAAAACTGCCCACCGGTCGCGTGCACGACTGGCCGCTGCAAGGCGTTTGCGCCACGCCCATGGTCGAAGGCGAGCGGTTGTGGTACGTCTCCAATCGCGGCGAGGTGCTGTGTCTCGACACCAAGGGTTTTCACGACAACCAGGATGATGGTCCGGTGCTGAAAGACCAGGGCCGGTTGTTCGATATCATGCGCAACGAAGACCCGGCCAAAGATCGCCTGGCCGCCGTGCTCAAAAGCCTGAAGGAAGGCAAGATCGATCCGCTGGCCGACGATTTCAAAGCCGCCGGTCTGGAACTGCCCAAGGACGTCACACTCAAAGCTGACGTAGCGAACTTCAAGCTCACCTGCAAGCCCGCCAGCGGCGTCGAG
>CAZPED010000641.1:0-2533 GCA_964585335.1 uncultured Planctomycetaceae bacterium
GAGCGTACCGCGACCATGCCTAACAGTGACACGCACGCGCATGTGAGATCACACGGCGGCGGTCGCTCGGCCAGTTGCAAACGCGGACATCCGGGCAGCAAGCTGGGCGTCACGTTCTGCAGCGACGTACTGCTATCGCATGGCCATGTTCGGCGTGCTGTGCCCGATCCGGGCCTGAAGCTCGGCCAGGGTGGCTCCCAATTGCGCAGCCAGCGTCGCACTCGTTACCGTCGCCCAAGCACTGCACTGGTTCGATTTCGATCGGTTTTATGCCGAGGTGCGCCGGGTAGCCTGCCCAGGGGGCGTTCTGGCGGCCTGGAGCTACGGCGGCGCCAGGATCACTCCGGCGGTCGATCGCGTGGTGGGCAGGCTCTACTCCGACATCGTCGGTCCGTACTGGCCGCCGGAACGCATGCTCGTGGAGCGGCGTTATGCCGACATTCCTTTTCCGTTCGACGAGATCAGCATGCCCGAGTTTTCTATGACCGCGCGCTGGAACCTGGCGGACCTGGTCGGATACCTTGGTACCTGGTCCAGCGTCGAGCGATACAAGCAGCAACAGGGCGCAGACCCGCTTGCGCTCATCAAAGCCGACTTGAGCGCGGCGTGGGGGCCAGCCGAGAGCGAGCGCCCGGTTACCTGGCCGCTTTTCTTTCGAGTCGGGCGAGTCGGCTAAGGGCTGTGCAAACGGCGATTCGCCCCGCACTCTATTTCGGGCACGATGTTCATGGATCGCACCGCTGAAATGCTGGAGCAGGCGATTGCCCATCATCGCGACCGGCGCCTGGTGGAAGCCGAGGCCATTTACCGGCAAATCGTGCTCGCGGAGCCGCGGCATGCCGATGCCCTTTATCTCTGGGGACGGCTGAAGTTCGATCGCGGCGAGTTTGCCCGCGCGGTAGAGCTGATTGAGCAGGCGATCGCCGTCGATCCGCAAGAAGCCACGTTCCGCTTTCATCTGGGCGAGGCCCAGCGCGCCCAGGGGCTGCTCGAACCGGCGGTGCGCGCTTATCGTCAGGCGCTAACTTTTCGCGCCGATTATGCGCTGGCTTGGTGTAGTCTCGGCATGTCGCTGGACCGCCTTGACCAACACCAGGAAGCCGAGCAGGCATTTCGCCAGGCCTTGCGCGTGCAACCGAGTTTTGCCGAGGCGCTCACGAACCTGGCGGCCCTTGTGCGCCGGCAGGGTCGCTGGGACGAAGCTCGTCAACTGCTGCAAGCCGCGGTGCAGCTTCGGCCCGACCTGGTCGAGGCCTGGAACAACCTGGGCAACGCGCTGCGCGACGGCGGTCTGCAGCTCGAAGCGACGCAGGCCTACGACCACGCGATCGCCTTGGCCCCCCAGTACGGCGCCGCGCACTTCAATCGTGGCTTAGCGCTTACTCGGCTCGGCGACACTTCGGCCGCGGCCGATGCCTTTCGCGAGGCCACCCGGCTCGACCCGGCCGACGCCGAGGCCTGGACGAACCTGAGCGCGACGCTCAACGACCTGGGACAACCCGATGATGCCGAAGCGGCCGCTTGCCAGGCGATCGCGCTTCGCCCCGGCAGCGCCGAGCCTCACGGCAACCTGGGCGTGGCACTGCAAGCCCAGGGCGCGCAGGACGAGGCCATTGCTCAGTATCGCCAGGCTGTCGAGTTCGACCCCCACAACGCTGGCCAGCACGGCAATCTGCTGTATGCGCTCAACTATCATGCCGATTACGACCCGGCGACGATCTTTGCCGAGCACCTCGCTTGGGCACGGCATCATGCCGACCCGCTGACGGCCGTTGCGGCGGCACACGCCCCCCGTCCACTGGGCGACCGGCGGCTGCGGATCGGTTACGTATCGGCCCATTTTCGCGCCCACGCGGTCAATGCCTTTGCCGAACCATTGCTGGCGGCCCACGATCACCAGCGGTTCGAAGTAATTTGCTATGCCAACCAGCCCGCGGCACTCTGCGATGACACCACAGCCCGCTTGCAAGCTCAAGCCGACCAGTGGCGCGACATCTACTCGCTGAACGACGAACAGGCAGCCGCACTGATTCGCGCCGACCAGGTCGACATCCTCGTCGATCTGACCGGGCACATCGCCGGAAATCGGCTGCTGGTTTTTGCCCGCAAGCCAGCTCCCATTCAGGTCACGTATTTGGGCTACCAGAATACGACCGGCATGCGAGCGATGGATTATCGGCTGACCGACGGCTGGGCCGATCCGGCGGGGCAGACCGATTGCTGGTACACGGAACAACTCGTGCGGCTGCCCGACGCGTTTTTCTGTTATCAATCTTGGGACGGTGCGCCCGAGGTCACCTCCTTGCCACTTTCGCGCAACGGTTACGTCACTTTCGGCTCGTTTAACAGCTTTGCCAAGGTCACTCCCCAAGTGCTCAGCACTTGGAGCCAGGTCTTGCAAGCGGTACCCAACAGCCGGCTGTTGCTGCTCGCGCCGCCCACACGCAGGGTCGAGGCCAGTCTTGGGGCGGCACTCGACACTTGCGGCATCGACCGCCAACGCGTCAAGCTGCATCCGCGCTGTACTTCGGCG
>CAZPED010000642.1:0-2531 GCA_964585335.1 uncultured Planctomycetaceae bacterium
GCGCCAAACGTGTTGGTGCGCGGGCGCAAGTGAGCCAGCGTGCGCAGAAACTCGAACGAGTGCCGCTTCTTTTGCAGCGGGTAGGTTTCCGGATCGGCCCCGCCATACACCGTGATGGCGCTGGCCAGCACTTCCGTGGCCTGCCCCTTGGCGGGCGAGGCTTTCACTTCGCCCTCGACGGCCACGCTGCAGCCGGCCGACAGATGCTTGATCTGGCTTTCGTAGTTCGGCAGCGCCGCTTCGGCAATGACTTGAATGCTCGCCAGCGAACTGCCGTCGTTGAGCTCGAGAAAGCTGAACCCACCTTTGGAGTCGCGTCGCGTGCGCACCCAGCCTTGCAAGCGCACGTGCCGGCCGACGGCTTCGGCACGGCGCGCCGCGGCCACCGAGAGCTTTTCCATGACGGTCGATCCTTCTGCGAAAGTGTTACGCCGCCACGGCCTAGTGCTCGCGCGCGGCCAGCCAGCGCTCGGCGTCGAGCGCGGCCATGCAGCCCGATCCCGCCGAGGTGATCGCCTGGCGGTAATAGTCATCGGCCACGTCGCCGGCGGCAAACACGCCGCTCACGCTGGTATTGGTGCGGAACGGCGTGGTCAGCACGATGTATTTCTTGTCGGTCAGTTGCAACTGGCCTTCCAGAAAGGCGGTGTTGGGCGTGTGACCGATGGCCAGGAAGACGCCCGCCGCGTCGAGCTTGCGCGCGCCCTTGTCGACGGTGTTGGCTAGCGTCACGCCGGTGACGCCGGCCTGGTCGCTGCCGTGTACCTCGGCCAGCTCGTGATTCCAGACGATTTCGATCTTGGGGTTTTCTTCGGCCCGCTGGGCCATGATTTTCGAGGCCCGCAGCTTGTCGCGCCGATGGACCAAAAACACGCGATTGGCGAACTTGGTCAGGTAGCTGGCCTCTTCGACGGCCGAATCGCCGCCGCCGACCACCACGAGCGGCTTGTTGCGGAACCGCGGTAGAGCGCCGTCGCACACAGCGCAGGCGCTGACCCCCCGATTCTTGAATGCATCCTCGCTCGGCAAGCCCAGGTAGTTGGCGCGGGCGCCCGTGGCGATGATCAGGCTTTCGGCCTCGATCGTGTCGCCGCCCAGGGTGGTCAGCTTGAACGGGTGGCTTTTCAGGTCGACCCGCACGACGTCGTCGGTGATGATCCGCGTGCCGAAGTTCTTGGCTTGCTGCCGCATCAGCTCCATCAGCTCGGGGCCGCTGACGCCGTGGCCCGAGTGCGGCGCCATGATTTGGCGGGCTTCGGGGGCGATGGCCGAATCGAGGAACTGCGTGAGGTTGCCGGCCGGAAAGCCCGCGTAGTTTTCCACTTCAGTCGTCAGGTTGAGCTGCCCGAGCGGCAGCGTGCCCGCCACGCGGTTTTCTTCGGTGATGGCCCCTTCGAAAACGAGCGGTTGGAGCTCGGCCCGGGCCGCATAGATTGCCGCCGACCAGCCGGCCGGTCCACTGCCAATGATGACGACGCGTTCGACTGCCAAGAGGAGTTCCTTCCGCTCGAAAGACAAGGGGGGCGGCCCGCCGCACGAGGCAATGGGGCCAGGATGGAGAAGAATTATAGGTCTGCGTGCCGGCGCGTCCATAACCTGGACCGGGCGGCGGTGGCCGTGGATCAATCGTCGGGAAGCTGGCCGGCCGTTGGCGGCGGCAGTTCCTCGTCGATGCGCACTGCCTTTTGTCCGTGCTGCGCACCCAAATGCGCCTGGTAACGGAGTACGCCTTGCTGGTAGACCCACACGGCGGCGTCGGCCGCATGCTCAGTGGCGATAATGTCGCCGGGTTGCAGTTGGGCCACGTCCGAGGCGGCGATTTTCGACTCGGGCAGCGCGACGATCAGTTCGATATCGTCAGCGCTTGCCGTTTCCCCCGCGGTTTGCTCGAAGGGCCGGGTGCCGGCGACACGCTGAGATCCGGCCGTCGTTGCAGCCGCGCCGGGTATCGCCACCAGCGGCAGCGCCAGCCGCAACAGCCCGCGCGTGTCGTTCAGCCTGAGTTCGCACTGCACGGCCAGCATCGCGGTGTCGCGCGGCAGCTCGCCGAGCGTGCGAGGTTCGGTCTCGACCCGGTCGGGCAAGAGGGCATGAGACGGTTGGCGTTGCCAGGCGGCATTCAGCTCGTCGATCACCAGGTTCGTCAGCCGCGCGGCCAGTCGCAGTTCGATTTCGGTGGGAGGTCGGCGCAGCACGGCGGCCGGTTCGCGGCCGCCGCCCAGCAACCGATCGATCATGACGAACAGCACGGGTAGCTGGACGTCGAATGCGCCGCGCAATGGGCCGCCGTCGACCTTGATCAGTTGGCAAAACGTCGGCCGGTCGAGCCCGTCGATCCACTGGCCAAAGCGGCACGTGCCCACCGATTGCACGCGCACGTCAACCACCAGCCGCAGCCAGCCGGCCAGGGCCGCCGAGAGTTTGCGGGCAAAGGCTTCGTGACGAGTTTGCAGCTCGGCCCGTTGTCGCGAGTCGAGCAGCTCGACGTCCTCGGCGGCACGAGCGGACAAGGGCGCCGCCGCGCCAGCTGG
>CAZPED010000643.1:0-2526 GCA_964585335.1 uncultured Planctomycetaceae bacterium
CCTGTGTGCTGGAACTGTTATCAATTGAGTTGGATTCACCAGCGTCATGAAGCCCTTGAAGAACAATGTGCCGACATGGAGTGCAGTCTCAATTTGCCTTGGGGTGAACCACATGCACCGTCAATGCTGCGTTTTTTTGGTGAGCCAGGGTTCCCGAAAATCGTCCTGTTTTTCCAGGGCGACATCGGGTGCGACCTGTCGGGACCATTGACTGAAAACCAACAGAAAGAGTTTGAGCGGATTAAGCGTCTCTTTCCGGAAGCGGAGATTACCGCCCAATTGTGGGAATCACTCTACGAAGAAAATCCCGCACTGAAAGCTCCGCAGCGTTGAAAGTCGGAAACGCCGGACGGCCCCCAGGGGGGTTCCTTAAGTTAGTGCCATTCGGCCATTGTGATGAACGCCTGCACACGAAGTTAGGACACTACCCAGGGCGGCAGGCTTGACCCGCTGTGCGCACGTGCGTGTACACAAACGTTGCTCGCCGCAGACTTTGCCGAGCCGCTATGCCAGGATCTGGCGGACGACGTTGCCGCTGACGTCGGTCAGGCGGAAGTCGCGGCCTTGGAAGCGGTAGGTCAACTGCTTGTGGTCGACGCCCAGCAGGTGCAGGATCGTGGCCTGGAAATCGTGGGCGTGAACGCCGTCGGCGGCAATGTTGTAGCCAAAGTCGTCGGTCTGGCCGAAGACCGTGCCCGGCTTGATGCCACCGCCGGCCATCCAAATGCTGAAGCAGCGCGGATGGTGGTCGCGGCCGAAGCTGTCCTTGCTGATCGCTCCCTGGCTGTAGGCCGTGCGGCCGAATTCGCCCCCCCAAATCACCAGCGTCTCGTCGAGCAAGCCGCGCTGCTTGAGGTCTTTGACCAGCGCGGCCGAAGCCTGGTCGCACAGGCCGCACTGCCGCTTCAGCTCGTTGGGCAGGTTGCCGTGGTGGTCCCAGTCGCGATGGTAGAGCTGCACGAACCGCACGTCGCGCTCGGCCAGCCGCCGCGCCAGCAAACAGTTGTTGGCAAACGACGCCTTGCCCGGCTCGGCGCCGTACATTTCGAGCACGTGCTGGGGCTCGCGGCCAATGTCCATCAGCTCGGGCACGCTAGTCTGCATGCGGTAGGCCATTTCGTAGGCGTCGATCCGCGTGGCGATTTCCGGATCGCCCACGGCTTCGAGCTGCATGCGGTTGAGCTGCTGCACGCCGTCGAGCAGCGCGCGGCGTGCAGCCGGGTCGATGCCCTCGGGGTTCGACACGTAGAGCACCGGGTCGCCGTTGGAACGAAATTGCACGCCCTGGTACTTGCTGGGCAGAAAGCCGTTGCCCCAGTAGCGTGCCAACAGCGGCTGGCCTCCGCCGCCGGAGAGTAGCACCACGTACTCGGGCAGATTCTTGTTGACGCTGCCCAGCCCATATGCCATCCACGAGCCGACCGTGGGCCGCCCCGGCTGCTGATTGCCGGTGAGCAGAAAGGTAACGGCCGGGTCGTGATTGATTGGGTCGGTATGCAGCGAGCGGACCAGGCAAATGTCGTCGGCAATGCTGCCAATGTTCGGCAGCATGGTGCTCATTTCGGTGCCGCACTGGCCGTAGCGCTTGAAGTCGTAAGCCGGGCCCACCAGCAGCAGCTTGGCCTGTCCGCTGGTCATGCCCGTGATGCGCTGGCCCATCCGCACCGAGTCGGGCAGTTCGCTGCCGGTCAGCTCCTTGAGCTTGGGCTTGTTGTCGTACAAGTCGATATGCGACGGCGCTCCGGACATGAACAGGTAGATCACCCGTTTGGCCTTAGGGGCAAAGTGCAACGCCGGCAAGGCGCCGTGCGTAGCCAGCCCCGGTGCGACCGATTCGCCCCGCAACGACCCGTTGAGCAGCGAGGCCAAGGCCAGCGCGCCCAGCCCTCGGGCCGAACTGCCCAGCAGCGTGCGGCGGGTAATCTCGCGACTCAGCTGTTCGTGCGGTTGCATGGCGCTAACCCTTGGTAATCGTTTCGTCGAGATTCAGCAGCACGTTGCCCACGGCGGTCCAGGCGGCCAGCTCAGCGGGGTCGAACTGGGCCGGCCGCGGCGCTTCGCCCACGTTGAGCAGCTTTTGGGCCGCGGCCCCGTCGGCGCGGAAGCGAGCCAGTTGCTCTTCGTACACGCGCTTCAGCACCGCCAGCTCGCGCGGCTGGGGTGTGCGCGACGTACATAGTTTGAACGCCAGCCCGATCCGCTCCTCCGGCGTCGCGCCCGCTTCGACGAGCAGCCGCTGAGCCAGCACCCGGGCCGCTTCGATGTAACCGGGGTCGTTCAGCAGCACGAGCGCTTGCAGCGGCGTGTTGGTCCGCGCCCGGCAGTCGGTGCAGACCTCGCGGTTGGGGGCGTCGAACGTCACCAGCGGCGGGTACGGCATGGCCCGCTTCCAGTAGGTGTAGATGCCGCGGCGATAGAGATCTCGGCCGTGGCTTTGCACGTAGCTTTGCGAGGAGAAGCCGCCGCCGAAGCCGACTTCTTCCCACAGTCCCGGCGGGTGATAGGGGGCCACGCTTGGCCCGCCAA
>CAZPED010000644.1:0-2525 GCA_964585335.1 uncultured Planctomycetaceae bacterium
CGCGGCTCCTGAAGTGGCCCAGGTCGATCCGCAAAAAGCCGCAGCGAAAGATGCTGCCGCAGCGGACGATAAAGCGGCGGCCGAAAAACCCGTGGCCGACGAGCCCGCCGCCGCCAAAGCAGAGTCGGGGCAGCCCCCAGCCGAAAAGCCTCCCGCCGAAGTCGGCGCCGCACCGCCAGCCGCCGATGCTGGTCCCAAAGCTGAACTGCAAGCGCCGGTGGAAGGCGCCGTCGAAGACCCAGCTCCCGTTGCTCCCCGCTGGCTGACGCTGGGCTCGGCCGATGCCACGCAGCCCTACCGCATGCTGGTAACGCTGAACAATCGTGGCGCTACCGTCGAACGCGTCGAACTCAGCAGCCGCCGCTATCGCGACCTGGAAGATCGCAGCGGCTACTTGGGGCACCTCAGTGCGGCCGACGCCCCTGGTAGTGGCGGCGCGGAAGTGCGCGTCGTCGGTCCGGGCACGCCCGCGGCGCGGGGCGGACTGAAAGTGGGCGACGTGATTACCGCGGTCGGGGAGAGCAAGGTCACCAGCGCCGCCGGCTTAGTAGCCGCCCTGGCCGAGACCGAGCGCGAGCAGCAGGTGCAGCTGTCGATCACCCGCGACGGCGCCACGCAACAGCTTTCGGTCGAGCTGGGTTGGCGCCCTCTGGAAGTCATTCGCCCCGAACTCGATACCAAGCCGCTGGCCGTTGTGGAACCGCGACAGCACGATCCACTCTCGTTTTTGCTCACGCTGCAACAAGTGGGAGAAAGTACGCTGGAAGGCGTGAAGCGCGAGCTGCCAGGCGTCAGCCTGCTCGACACGAATTGGGACGTCATCGATCGGGCTCGTCTGGCCGAGGAACTGCCGGGCGTCAAGCCCGAGGGCCCCGCGCAAGACGAAGTCATCTTCTTCCGCTCGCTGAGCGCGCTGGGCGTCAAAGTAGCCAAGATCTATCGCTTGACGCAGGTGCCCGCCGAGCAGTTGGAGAATCCAGACTATCCGGCCTACGATCTGACGCTTGAAGTCGTGCTGGGCAATGCCGGCGCCGCATCGCGCAAGCTCGCCTACCGGCTCGACGGCCCCACGGGCCTGCCCACGGAAGGTTCCTGGTATGCCAACAAGGTCAGTCAGGGATCGTTCTTCAGCAGTGCCGGTCTGCGCGACGTGATGGTGCATTTCGAAGGCGGCCAGTTGCAGCAAATTTCGCCCATGCAATTGGCCGACCCGGAGTTCAACACGCAGTGGTCGGAAAGCCCGTTGAACTACATTGCTGTTGACGCGCAGTATTTCGCCGCGGCGATGATTCCGCAAAAAAGCTTGCCGACCGATGTGTGGTACACGGTGGTCAAGCCAACCCGCGTCGGCGCAATTCCCGAGGACAAGGCCAACAACAAGCTGATCAACGTGTCGTACCGGCTGGAAGGGCGCGGCGTCGACGTCGAACCGGGCGGGCAACTAGCGCATCGCTACCAGGTTTTTGCCGGGCCCAAACGGCCAAACTTGCTGGCCGAATTCGTGGCTCCCGGCACCGAGATCTCTTTGGGCGAGCTGGTTTACTATGGCTGGTTTGGCATCGTGGCCCGGCCCATGCTGCTGATCCTGCACGGTTTCTACAGCGTGATTGGCAACTACGGCCTGGCCATCATCATGCTCACCGTGCTGGTGCGCGGTTGCATGTTTCCGCTCAGCCGCAAGCAAGCGCTCGCCACGCAAAAAATGCAATTGCTTCAGCCCGAGATGAAGCGGATCAACGAGAAGTATAAGAACGAACCGGAAAAGAAGACCCGAGCCACGCAAGACCTGTTTCGCCAGCACAACTACAATCCCCTGGGCGGATGTTTGCTGGCGCTGGTGCAGTTGCCGATTTTCATGGGCCTGTATCGCTCGTTGATGGTCGACGTCGAGCTGCGTCAGGCGCCGCTGTTTGGCGACTCGATTCGCTGGGCATCTAACCTGGCGGCTCCCGACATGTTTTGGGATTGGTCGCACGTCATGCCGCACTTCGTCGCCTTTGGTACCGGCTTTTTCGGCTTGGGACCGTATTTGAATATCTTTCCGCTGGTGACCGTGGCGCTGTTTATCTGGCAGCAAAAAATGTTCATGCCCCCCGCGGCCGACGAGCAGGCCGCCATGCAGCAGAAGATGATGCAGTACATGACGCTGTTCATGGGCATCATGTTCTTCAAGGTGGCCAGCGGTTTGTGCGTGTACTTCATCGCCTCCAGCATCTGGGGCATCGCCGAACGGAAACTGTTGCCCAAAACCTTGGGCAACAACGCCGCTACGCCGGGCGGTGCCTTGGCGACTGCCGCCGCCCCGGCCGCCAGCAACGGGTCGCCATCCAACGGCAAGAAGCGACAACGCGGCCGCAAATAATTCGCCCATTCCGCCGTGGTGCATACCGACGACACGATCGTTGCTCTGGCCAGCGCCCCCGGTGGCGCGGCCCGCGGCATCGTGCGACTCAGTGGTCCGGCCGTCCTCGGCGTGCTGCAGGCCTGTTTCGTCGCCGATCACGACGTTGCGCTCGATCAGGTCA
>CAZPED010000645.1:0-2520 GCA_964585335.1 uncultured Planctomycetaceae bacterium
AAGCTGATCTACGCCTTCTACTCGTCGAACGACCTGGTGTGCCTGGACCTGGACGGCAACCTCAAATGGTTGCGGGGCCTGGCTCACGATTTTCCCAAGGCGGGAAACGACGTGGGCATGGCTTCGAGCCCGCTGGTTGTAGGCGACGTGGTGATCGTACAGGTCGAGTGCCAGGGAGAATCGTTTGCCGCGGGGGTCGATACCGACAGTGGTGAAAGCCGCTGGCGAATCGCCCGTCCGCGCGAGGCTTGCTGGACGTCGCCCGTGCTGATGCGCGGCGCCACGGACGCCGAAAACGTAGTGCTGCTGCAATCGCCCTCGCTACTGACCGCGCACGACCCGGCCACGGGCAAGCAATTGTGGACGTACAAGACCCCTTGTGACGGCATTTCGTCGGCCGTGACGGCAGGGGGCATCGTCTACGTTCCGTCGAAAGGTCTGACCGCGCTGAAGCCCAAGGGAGATGAGCCTGAAGTGTTGTGGAATACGGCCAACTTGCAGCCGGGCGCGGCAAGCGTCATTGTCGACGGTGGGCGGCTGCTGGCGATCAACCGGGCCGGCGTGCTCATTTGTGCCAATGCCGACAATGGCCAGATCGTCTGGCGAACCCGGTTAGAAGGCGAGTTTTGGGGCACGCCCGCGCTGGTCGGCAATCGGCTGTATTGCGTAAGCCAGAAAGGCGCGGCGCAAGTTGTCGAGATCAGCGCAGACGGCAGCAAGGGAGAGATCGTCGGCCGCGGCCAGTTGGACGGCTCGATTCAATGCTCGCCGGCAGTTTCTGACGGAGCGCTGTTCGTGCGCAGCGATCAGCATCTGTGGAAAATCGCCGCGCCGTAAAGGCGAGGCGATCACTGCCTGACCGTGCCCGCTTGCTCTGCTCCCTTGGATTCACTGCTGTGCCGTCGCAAGTTACCATTCAACCGGCCCCCGGTCCCTTGCGGGCGTCGGTGCGTCCGCCGGGCTCGAAAAGCCTGACGAATCGTGCGCTGGTTTGCGCGGCGCTCGCCAAGGGGCCTTCGACGCTCTCTGGCGTGCTCGACAGTGAGGACACTCGGGTGATGCTGGCGGGCCTGGCCGCACTGGGCATCGACGTGCAGGCCAACCATGCCCGCACCGAAGTACGGCTACAGGGCTGTGGCGGAACGATACCCGAGCCACAGGCCGACCTGTACATTGCCAACAGCGGCACCACGGTCCGTTTTTTGACGGCTCTGGCCGCGCTGGGGCACGGCCAATATCGCTTGCATGGCACCCCGCGGATGCACGAGCGGCCGATCCAAGATTTGCTCGACGCGCTGGCTGCCCTGGGCGTCGATGCCCGCAGCGAGGCGGGCACCGGCTGTCCGCCCGTGGTGATTCGCGCCAGCGGCTTGCGCGCGGCAACGGCAACCATCCGCGGCGACGTTTCCAGTCAGTTTCTCAGCGCACTGTTGATGGCCGCTCCCTGCGCCCAGCCGACTGCCGGCGCAGCAACGTTTCAGATCACGATCGACGGGCCGCTGGTGTCGAAGCCTTATGTGACGATGACGTTGGCCGTCATGGAGGCCTTTGGCGGGCGCATTGGCCGCGATGCCGCGTTAGGCTCGTTCGCGATCGAGCTGGGGGGCTACCAGGGCAGGCACTACGCGATTGAGCCAGACGCTTCAGCCGCCAGCTACTTTTGGGCAGCGGCGGCAATCGCGGGGGGCCGGGTGCGCGTGGAAGGATTGGGGGCGCACAGCTTGCAGGGGGACGTGGCTTTCTGCCAATGCCTGGAGCGGATGGGGTGCCGAATCGAGGCTGACGACGCCGGCACTGCGATCGTAGGCGGACCGCTGCGCGGAATTGACGTCGACATGAAGGACATCAGCGACACGGTGCAAACGCTGGGGGCCGTGGCCTTGTTCGCCGAGGGCCCCACGAATATTCGCGGAGTCGGTCACATCCGCCACAAGGAGACCGACCGAATCTCGGCGCTGGCCACCGAGTTGCGCAAATTCGGCGCCCACGTCGAAGAGCGCCCCGATGGCTTGCGGATAGTGCCAGCCAGGCTGCACGGGGCCACGATCGACACCTACGACGATCACCGGATGGCGATGAGCATGGCGCTCGTGGGCCTACGCGTGCCGGGCGTCGTGATCAACGATCCCCAGTGCACGACGAAGACGTACCCGGGCTTCTTTGCCGACCTCGAGCGGGTATGTGCGCAGTCGGAGCGGCCAGGCGTATAAGCGAGTGCGGCGGCGGAACGAAAATCCCCGCGCGAGCGATCATCGCCACCGTTCGATCAGGCCACGTGGCCCGGGCGATGCTGGTCGTAGGATTCCAGCAATTGATCGGCGCGGCGAAGCAGGTCGGATCCGGAATCGGACAGCGACCGCGCGGACCCGGCCGGATCGGCGGCCTCGAAGCGGCCATGGCAGTGTTGGCAAACTACCTGTCGGCCCAGGTATTCGACGCGAACTTGAAGGCTGCGACCACAGGTCGGGCATTGCTGCACGAAGTACGTAGACTTCGACATGTCGGTACCTCCGTTACCTT
>CAZPED010000646.1:0-2505 GCA_964585335.1 uncultured Planctomycetaceae bacterium
GCCTGTTCGACCAGCTCGATCACCCGGTCGCGCTTCGTCCAGTTGTCCTTGCCGGCGGCCTTCAAGTGGTAGATCTCGGCGGGCAACTTGGCCTGCCGGGCAATGTCGATCAGCTCTTCCACGGCTTCGACCAGGCGGTTGCCTTCGCTGCGAATGTGCGAGATGTACATCCCCTGCCCTTCGGCGGCCACTTTGCACAGTTCGACCAGTTCGCGCGTATCGGCATAGAAGGCCGGCGCGTAAATCAGCGACGAGCCGACGCCCAGGGCTCCTTCGTTCATTGCCTGGCGCACCAGCCCGCGCATCGTTTCGAGTTCGGCCTCGCTGGGCCGGCGGTCTTCGTAGCCCAGCACGTGAATGCGGACGGTCGTCGCGCCGACAAACGAGGCCACGTTGCACGAAACGCCACGCCGCTCCAGGTGCTCCAGGTACTCGCCCAGCGTGGTCCAGGGAATCTCGTACTTGATGTCTCCCTGCCGCTCGATCAGTTCCTGCTTCATGCGGGCATTGAGCGGGCCCATCGACCAGCCTTCGCCGAACACCTCCAGCGTCACACCCTGGCGAATGTCGCTCTGCGAGCGGCCATCGGCCAACAGCGACGTCGTCGCCCAGCTCAGCATGTTGATGAATCCCGGCGCCACGGCCAGGCCAGCCGCGTCGACTACCCGATTGGCGGTCGCTCCGCGCAGGTCGCCTACTGCCGCGATGCGGTCACCGCGCAAACCCACGTCGGCCACGCGTCCGGGAGCGCCCGTGCCGTCGTACACCGTGCCCCCACGCACGATCACGTCGTAAACGTCTGCCGCCCGGGCCACCCCGGCCACGAGCAGCGCAAGCAAAACCGTACACACCCCGAGACGGCGCGACATGAGACGAACTCCTCGAAAGCGAGCGGACCTAAGGGGCCTCGAGCTGGCGCGACACTATATCAGACGCCGCCGGCCAAAGCGAAACGGCGGGCACGACGCGCCAGGGCTCGCGCCGCGCTCCGCCGCTCACTTGCCCGTGGGCGACGGGCAATTCGCACTCCGCTGCCTCGACGATGCCTACACGGCCGCCAGCAGGTTGGCGTCGTCCGGCAGGAAGGTAATGTCGCCCGTGGTCACGTCATACATGGCCCCCACGATGGCAATCTTCCGCTCGCCAGCCATGCGGTCGAGCGTGGCGCTGTGCTGGCGAATCAGCGCCGCCGTCCGCAACACGTTCAGTTCGGCCACTTCGTCGATCACGTGCATCAGCTCGTCGCCCGCCAGCTTGCGCGACTCCTCGAGCAGCGCCGGCGGCGCCGCCTGTTGAATGTCGCTCAGCAGGCTGTCGATATGCTGGCAGCCGGTTAGCTCCGCGGCGTCCTTGTCGGAGGTGGCCAGCTGCACCGCCGTCGATACCGCGCCGCAGCGCGTATGCCCCATCACCAGCACCAGTTTGGCGTTGGCCACCGCGCAGCCGTACTCGATGCTGCCCAGCACCTTGGGGCTGAGCGTATTGCCCGCCACGCGCACGCTGAAAATGTCGCCCACGCCCACGTCGAAAATCAACTCGGCGGGCGCCCGCGAGTCGATGCAGCTGAGCACCACGGCCAACGGGTGTTGCCCCTGGGCCGTGGCGTGCACCAGCCGGCCGCTATTGCGCGTCAGCCGCCGGCCCGTGCGAAAGCGCTCGTGGCCGTCCTTGAGAATCTGCAAGACTTGCCCGGGCGTCACGGCGCACTGCAACTCGCGCGTCGAGTAGTCGACGTATTGAATCTGGTCCTGGATGTGATACTTGCTGCGAAAGCCAATGAAGCTCAGCTCCACGCCCCGCGCCGGCGCCTTGCGGTCCTTGTACTCGCGGATCAGTTCGAGCACGTCCGGATCGATATAGTCGGTGCTCTGCGCGTCGAGCAGCACGTGCCCGCCACGCGGCACCTGGTCGAGCACCCTGGCCAGCGCCGCCCGGTTCAGAAAGCTCACCTGGTTAGCCAGCTCGATGTGCAGCACGTCGCCGCCCAGGTGCTTTTCGACAAAGCGGCGAATCGGCCGGCGAAAGTTGCTGTTGAGAATGAAACTGACGCTCACGGCCAGCCCCACCAGAATGCCGATCAGCAGGTCGGTAAACACGATGGCCAGCACCGTCACGATGAAGGGCACGAACTGGTAGCGGCCCCCCTTCCACATGTGTACCACCAACGCCGGGCTGGCCAGCTTGATGCCGGTGTAGAGCAGGATCGCCGCCAGGCAGGCCAGCGGAATCTGGTTCAGCCAGGCTGGCAGCAAGACCACGCACAAGGCCAAGAGCGCGCCGTGCAAGATCGTGGCCAGCCGAGTTTGTCCGCCGGCGTTGATGTTCACCGTGCTGCGAACGATGGCCGACGTGATCGGAATGCCCCCCAGCAGCCCCGCCGCCATGTTGCCTGCCCCCTGTGCCAGCAGTTCGCGATTGCGCGGCGAGTTGCGCTGCTTGGGGTCGATATTGTCGATCGCTTCCAGGTTGAGCAACGTTTCGAGCGAAGCCACGAGCGCGATCGTC
>CAZPED010000647.1:0-2503 GCA_964585335.1 uncultured Planctomycetaceae bacterium
GACGCGGGTTCCACGCGGATCGACGTGGCGGTGGAGCAGGGGGGGCTCGACCTGGTGCGCGTTAGCGACGACGGCCACGGCATCCTGCCATCGCAGTTGATGCTGGCCGTGGCCAGCCACGCCACGAGCAAGATTCGCGACGCCGACGATCTGTTCTGCGTTCACACGCTGGGCTTTCGCGGCGAGGCGCTGGCTTCGATCGCCGAGGTCAGCCGGTTGTTGCTGCGCAGCCGCACCGCGGCCGACCAGGCCGGCGCGCAGCTCGAAGTGGCCGGCGGCGTGGCCGCGCCGGTCAGCCCCTGCGGTTGTCCGGTCGGCACCACCATCGAAGTGCGGCAGTTGTTCTATAACACGCCGGTGCGGCGCAAATTCATGCGCTCCACGCAAACCGAGATGGGGCACGTCAGCGAGCAATTCACGCGGCTGGCGCTCGCGAACCCCCAGGTGCACTTCACGCTCAAGCACAATGGTCGCTCGCTGTTCGATCTGCCCGCGGCCGCCGACATGCGTTCGCGAATCGCGGCGTTTTTCGGGCACGACCTGGCTGCCGACCTGATTGCCGTGGCCAGCTACGACGAGGGCATCCGCCTGACCGGCTTCGTGGCCTCGCCCAGCCACAGCCGCGGCAACAATCGCTTGCAATATCTGTTTCTCAATGGCCGCGCGATTCGCGATCGTTCGCTCCAGCACGCCCTGGGCGAGGCCTTTCGCGGCCTGCTGCTTACCGGCCGGTTTCCCATCGCCTTTCTGCGCATCGAGATGCCGGCCGAAATGGTCGACGTCAACGTGCATCCCACCAAGCTGGAAGTTCGCTTTCAGGACTCGGGCCGACTGTACAGCCAGCTGCTGGGCACGCTGCGCACCAAGTTCCTTGCGACCGACCTGACCGCACGGCTGCAGCCGGTGGCCGAGGGCGACGCCGCGGCCGCGCTCGACCCGGCCAGTGCCGAGGCCATGCGCCGCGAGCTGGTCGATTGGGCCAAGGGGCAATTGCCCGACGCGGGCCTGGGAGAATCGCTGGCCGAGCTAAGCCCGGCCGCGGCCCCGCAAGCCCGTTTCGACGAGCAGTGGACGCCCCCCCACGCGCCGCTGGAGCTGAGCGTGCTCGAGCGGCGCTGGCAGCCGCCAGCCAACCGCGCCGAGGAGACAGTCGAGCATCGCCTCGACGCGCCCCAGGCCGCCTTGCCGCGCCCCTTGGCCGCGCTGCAATTGCACAACCGCTATCTGATTGCCGAACAAGACGACGGCATGATCGTCATCGATCAGCACGCCCTGCACGAGCGGATACTCTACGAACACCTGCGCGACAAAGTACTGGCCGGCGCGGTCGAATCTCAGGCACTGCTGGTCGGCGAACCCGTCGACCTGATGCCGGCCGAAGCGGCCGCCGTGCTCGAAGCCCGCGACGTGCTGGCCAAGCTCGGCATGACGGTCGAACCGTTTGGCGGCGACACCGTGCTGGTTTCCAGTTACCCGGCGATGCTGGCCAACTTTCGGCCGGCTGAAGTGCTGCGCGAGCTGGCCGACCAGTTGCTCGCCGGGGGCAAACATCCCGACCGCCGTGATGTGCTCGACTCGCTCTTGCACATGATCTCGTGCAAGGCGGCGATCAAGGCCGGCGATCGGCTGACCAGCGAGGAGATTGCCGCCCTGCTCGAGCAGCGCCACTTGGCGCAAGACACGCATCACTGCCCGCACGGCCGCCCCACGGCCTTGTTCTTCAGCCGCGACGAACTCGACAAGCAGTTCAAGCGCATCTGAGCCGTCTCGCTTTCCCGGCCGCTCGCATCGCCCGGCGGGCTCGATTAGACTGGTCGCACCACGGCCCACCGCGGGGGCAGCGGTCTTGAGCACTTCACTCGGGAAAACATCATGGAAACGTTGCGAGCGGCGGTTATCGGGCGCACCGGGCGAGGCGACTACGGCCACGGGCTCGACGAAGTCTGGACCGATCTGCCGGGTGTCAAACTTTTGGCCGTGGCCGACGACAACAAGATGGGCCTGGCCGCCGCGGCCCGCAAGCTCAAGCTCGAAAAGGCCTACAGCGACTATCGCCAGATGCTCGACGAAGTGAAGCCCGACGTCGTCAGTATCGGCGCGCGGTGGATCGACCAGCACCACGACATTGTCATGGAAGTGGCTGGCCGCGGCATTCACATGTACCTGGAAAAGCCGCTCTGCCGCACGCTGGCCGAAGCCGACGACATGGTGGCCGCCTGCGAACGCACGCACGCCAAGCTGGCCATCGCCCACACCACACGGCTCAGCCCACGGATGCCAGTGGTCAAGGATCTGTTGGCCTCGAACAAGATTGGCCGCGTGCTCGAACTGCGCGGCCGCGGCAAGGAAGACCAGCGCGGCGGCGGCGAGGACCTTTGGGTGCTGGGCACCCACATCATGGACCTGATCCGCCTGTTTGGCGGCGATCCCTCGTGGTGCTTCGCCCAGGTGCTGCAAGGCGGCAAGCCAATCACCAAGGCCGACGTGGTCGAGGGGAACGAAG
>CAZPED010000648.1:0-2488 GCA_964585335.1 uncultured Planctomycetaceae bacterium
AGTGGGGACAAACAAGCACGAAGTAGCGTGCTTCGAGCGGTGGCGCCTGGTTCGTCGGGCCGGGTGGCCGCGCGTCGAGCGCGCGGCGAGAAAATGGCGACGAACGCCAATCGGAAAGGATTACGCGAGGCTGCGCGAGATTCCGCTGCCTGCGCTCGACATGTCGAGCCAGACGGTGCCGCCTACACCAGCCAGATCATTGGCGACTCGCGCGAAAAGAAAACGCTTGCCGGGACGACGAGCGTTTGGTTGCCAACTTGTTCCGTCCCGAATATATCGGCGGTTGCGTGGCGTGGTCAATCAGGCAAATACATTGCCATATCTGCAATGCCGATACTGCCTGTTAGCATTGATGGCATTGCCCACAGTCGATTGGTGCCGGCGTAAAGGATGAGAAAATGGGTCAGCAGAGTGTGACGATCGAAACCGCGCGTTTGCGTCTTCGATCGTTTCGGGAATCCGATCTGGAGGATCTGGCACGTCTCAATGCCGATCCCGATGTGATGCGCTACGTGGGCCAGGGACGCCCACTCAGCCGCGCCGAGTCTTGGCGGCAGATTTCCACGATCGTCGGTCACCAGCAACTGCGGGGCTATTCGATCTGGGCTGTTGAGGACCGCGCCACTGGCCAGTTTGTCGGTCGCGTGGGCCCCTGGTTTCCTGAAGGTTGGCCAATCCTCGAAGTGGGCTGGCTAATCGATCCGCTCTGGCAGCGGCAAGGTTTGGCCACGGAAGCGGCCCGCGCGGCGCTCGATTGGGTGTTCGCGCATCTGAGCGTCGAGCAGATTGGCAGCCTGATTGCGCCGGACAACCTGGCATCGGCGCGTGTGGCGGAAAAGCTGGGAGCCACTCGGGCGCAGCAGATCAATGACCCCGCGCTCGGGCAGCCGGCCGATCTGTGGCTGCACCGACGCAGTGCAACGAGTGGCAAGGGCCGGTAGGCCTTTGGCTGGCAACGATGGGGGGCGTCTCTTGGCTAGCCCAGCAGGCCACCGCGCCGCCGCTGCCAAATTGGCATGGCGCTCGACGAATTGGGCCGCGATGGTTGGAGTTGTTTGGGGTGTGATATCGCTCTTAAGTGCTTTTTGTTAAATGTGTTGCGCAATGTTTGTGTAACTTGGCACAATCGTTGCGTTATCACTGGGCCGCCGGTGGCTGAACCTGCCATTTATGGTTATTGGCCGACCGACAATCTCGCACAACGACACAATCGAACTGGCGGCCGCGAGGCTGGGCTCACGTTAGGGGGGGCCTGCCGGCGACTGCGTCACGAACGACCGCAATAGGAGGATTCCGCGTGGTTAAGCAAATGGTGTTTGACGAAGAGGCACGCAAGGCGCTGGCCGCCGGCGTTAGCAAATTGGCGCGTGCCGTTCGCAGCACGCTCGGCCCTCGCGGCCGCAACGCCGTTCTCGACAAGGGCTGGGGCTCTCCGAAGATCACCAAAGACGGCGTGACCGTGGCCGAGAACGTCGAGCTCGAAGACCCGTACGAGAACCTCGGCGCGCAGCTGGTCAAGGAAGCCGCCAGCAAGACCAACGACGTGGCCGGCGACGGCACCACCACCGCCACGGTGCTGGCCGAAGGCATCTTCAAGGAAGGTTTGAAGATGATTGCCGCGGGCATCGACCCGATGGCCCTGTCGCGCGGCATTGCCAAGGCCACCGAGGCCGTGAGCCAGGCGATCGGCAAGATGGCCACGCCGATCGACGAGAAGAACAAGAAAGAGATCATGCAGGTGGCGACGATCGCGGGCAACAACGACCCGACGATCGGCAGCGTGCTGGCCGAAGCCTTTTTGAAGGTCGGCAAGGACGGCGTGATCACGGTCGAAGAGGGCCGCCAAGCCGAAACCACGGTCGAAGTGGTCGAGGGCATGCAGTTCGATCGCGGCTACCTCTCGCCGCACTTCGTCACCGACCAGGAGACGCAGACCGTCGAGCTGGAAAACGCCCTGGTGCTGATTTACGAAGAAAAGATCTCGAGCGCCAAGAACCTGGTGCCGATTCTCGAAGCGGTCAGCAAGGCCAACAAGCCGCTGTTGATCATCGCCGAGGACGTCGAAGGCGAAGCGCTGGCCACGCTGGTGGTCAACAAAATGCGGGGCATTCTGAACGTCTGTGCCGTCAAGGCCCCTGGCTACGGCGACCGCCGCAAGGCGATGCTCGGCGACCTGGCCATCCTGACCGGTGGCACCGCCATCTTCAAGGATCTGGGCATCTCGCTCGATGCCGTCAAGCTCTCGGACCTCGGTAAGGCCAAGAAGCTGACGATCACATCGGAAAACACCACGGTCGTGGGCGGCGCCGGCAAGAAGGAAGCCATCGAAGGCCGGGCCGACCAGATTCGCCGCGAGATCGAAGTGACCGATAGCGAGTACGATCGCGAGAAGCTGCAAGAGCGGCTGGCCAAGTTGGCCGGCGGCGTGGCCCAGATCAACTGCGGCGCCGCGACCGAAACCGAAATGAAAGAGCGCAAGGCGCTGCTC
>CAZPED010000649.1:0-2488 GCA_964585335.1 uncultured Planctomycetaceae bacterium
TTTCCACGACATCGGCAAGATGCTCAAGCCGGGTTACTTCGTGGAAAACCAGGGCAACGACACCAACCGGCACGAATCGCTGGTGCCGGCCATGAGCACGCTGATCATTATTGCCCACATCAAGGACGGCGCGGACCTGGCCCGGCAGCACCGACTGCCCGAGCCGATCATCGACTTCATCGAGCAGCATCACGGCACGACGCTGGTGGAGTATTTCTACCGCCGCGCCAGCCAGCGCAACGAAGACAATCCCGACGGCACCGAGGTGGATGAAAGCGACTTCCGCTACCCCGGCCCCAAGCCGCAGACCAAGGAAGCCGCGGTGCTAATGCTGGCCGACGCGGTCGAAAGCGCCAGCCGGGCGCTGGTCGAGCCCACGCCCTCGCGGATCGAAAGCCTGGTGCACGAAATCTCGATGAAGCGGCTGCTCGACGGCCAGTTCGACTGCTGCGGACTCACGCTGCAAGAGCTGGCGACGATCAACGACAGCCTGGTCAAGTCGCTCACGGCGGTCTATCACGGCCGCGTCAAGTATCCCGAGGCCCAGCGCACGGCCTGATTTCTGGCCACGGGGAATTCGCTATCATGGTCCGGCGCCGCCGACCGTGCGGCGGCAGCGAGGGGCCGTGGAATGGGCGCATGTTTTCCATCGAAATCGCCAACGAGCAGCAGACCTTAACCATCGACGAGCGGCGGCTGCGCCAGGCGATCGACGCCGTGCTGCGCGAAGCCGGTCTGTCGCGGGCCACGATCAGTCTGGCCGTTGTCGACGATCCCAGAATCCACGAGCTCAACCGCCAGTATCTCGAACACGACTATCCGACTGACGTGCTCAGCTTCGTGCTTGAGCGCGATGGCGCATCGCTCGACGGCGAGGTGATCGTGAGCGCCGACACCGCCGCTCGCATGGCCGGTCAGTTCGGCTGGACGGCCCACGACGAGCTGTTGCTCTACGCGATTCACGGCACGCTGCACCTGGTGGGTTACGACGATTTGGACGATGCGCCGCGCGCACAGATGCGGGCGGCCGAAACGCGGATTTTGAAAGCGTGCGGCCTGGAACAACCCCGCCGCGCGGAAACTCCGCCCGGGGCTGCTCAATAAGCAATCATCGAGGTTGCCGGCGCCAGCAGCGCCAGCACACGGATCATGTCTGACGAAAAGGCGACGGCCATCGTGTTGCGGGTCATCGAGTTCAGCGAAACGAGCAGCGTGGTGACGCTGCTGACGCGCGAGTTCGGCAAGATACGCGCTTTGGCCAAGGGTGCGCGCAGGCCTAAAGGGCCCTTCGAGTCTGCCCTTGACCTGTTGGCCCTGTGTCGCATAGTCTTCCTCCGCAAATCGTCCGACGCGTTGGACTTGTTGACCGAAGCCAAGCTGGAACGGCGATTTCGACCGCTCGACGGCGCCCTATCGAACCTGTACGCCGCGTACTACGTCGCCGAGCTGTTGAATGAGTTAACCGACGACTACGATCCCCATCCGGAACTGTTCGACGCGGCCGACCAGGTGTTGGCCACTTTGCGCAATTCCGAGGCCGTAGCGCCGGCGCTGGTCCGCTTTGAATTGACTGCCATGCGCGTCCTGGGGCACACGCCAACCTGGACGCAGTGCGCCGAGTGTGGAACCGCCGTGGAACCGACGGGCCGGGTGCCGTTCAGTCACCTGGCTGGCGGAGTACTTTGCAAGACATGCCGCACGAGACACAAGCAGATCGTCTCCATCAGCGCCGCCGCACTGCGGACGCTCGCCGCGCTCAGCGCGCCCGATGCGCCCACGCTCGAAGCGTCGGCTTGCAGCTCGCGGAACATGGGCGAGTTGCGGGGTGTGCTGAACCACTACTGGTCGCACTTGCTGGGCCATCCGCTGCGGTTGCAGCGCTACCTGGCGGCGGGCCCGGCCTGATCCGCCGCGTCCTACTGCTGGGACTATTGCTGGCCGCCCTGGCCAGCGGCTGCACGGCCACCAAGCAGCCGCCCCCCAAGCCGACCAAGCAACCGCTCACCGCCGAGCAGGCCGCCTGGTGGGCCGCCAATCAGCACCGCAAACAGTACGTCAAAGGCCGCGGCTACTACGTTGAAGGCGAAAGCGGCTACTTCGACCACGAGGGCCGCCGCATCACTGGCGAGTATGCCGCCACCTCGGAACTCGAAGAGGAGGGCCTGCTCGACCGCCTGGCGCCCAAGAAAACCTACGCCCAGTTCAAAAAGGCGATCGGCCAGGGCCCCAACGAAAAGAATGCCCGCGCGGCACTCGACAAGGGTGACGAACTGTTCCGCCAAAAGCAGTTCGCCGACGCGGCCAAACAGTTCCGCAAGGCCTACAAGGGCTGGCCCGACTCGCCGCTGGAAGAAGAGGCGATGTTCAAGGCGGCCGAGAGCAACTTCTTCGCCGACCGATACTCCAAGGCCGACGACTCCTACGGTCTGCTGACCAAGAAGTATCCCTCGACGCAGTACATCAGCCAGATCATGACCCGGCGGTTTGC
>CAZPED010000650.1:0-2476 GCA_964585335.1 uncultured Planctomycetaceae bacterium
CCGCGGCACACCCCGTGATGCTGGACGCATCCTACCACCAGTTTGCCGCTCTCGCCGAGCAGATGGGAATCACCCTGCGCAACACGCCGAGCAGCGTGAACGTGAAGGCACGGCTCGACTTTAGCTGCGCGCTATTCCCGCCGCAGGGCAGCCTCGTGGTCAACGCGCCGCACATTCCAGTTCACTTGGGAGCGATGGGCGAAACGGTGCGCCGGGCCATCGCCGATAACCCCGACCTGGCGCCGGGCGACGTGCTGGTGACCAACGATCCCTATCGCGGCGGCTCGCATCTGCCGGACATCACGGTCATCACCCCCGTTCACGACGCGCAGGGCCGACTTTTGTTTTTCACCGCCAGTCGCGCTCATCATGCCGAGCTGGGCGGCATTACGCCGGGCTCGATGCCCCCGTTCTCGCGCAACCTGGCCGAAGAAGGCATATTGATCCGCAATTTCAAGCTCGTGGCGTCGGGCCAGCCGCGTTGGGAAGCCCTGCGCGAGCTGCTGCTCGGCGGACCCTACCCGACGCGCAGCGTGGAGGCCAACCTGGCCGATATCGCGGCCCAAGTGGCGGCCAATCGCCGCGGTGCCACCGACTTGCTGCGATTGGTCGATCGTTACGCCCTCGACGTCGTGCAGGCTTACATGGGGCACATTCAGCATGCCGCCGAGCACAAAGTGCGCCGCGCGCTCAGCCGCCTGAAACCTGGCAAGCATCAATTTGTCGATCACCTCGACGATGGCACGCCGCTGGCCGTCACGATGACGATCGACGGCGAGCGGGCCACGATCGATTTCGCCGGCACCGGACCGGTGAGCGCCGGCAATCAGAACGCCAATCGGGCGATCGCCACCGCGGCAGTCATGTACGTGCTGCGGTCGCTCTTGGCCGAAGAAATTCCGCTCAATCAGGGCGTGCTGGCCCCCGTCGAGATCCTCATTCCCGAGGGATTGCTCAACCCGCCCGAGCGCGAGCGCCCCGAGGATTGTCCGGCGGTCGTCTCGGGCAACGTGGAGACTTCACAGCGTATCGTCGACGTGCTGCTCGGCGCCCTGGGCGTAGCCGCCGCCAGCCAGGGGACCATGAACAACCTGCTGTTTGGCGACAGCACGTTTGGCTACTACGAGACGATTTGTGGCGGCGCAGGCGCGACCGCTCACAGCCCCGGCGCCGACGCGGTTCACACGCACATGACCAACACCCGGCTCACCGACCCGGAGGTGCTCGAGCGCCGCTATCCGGTGCGATTGCGAGCATTTGCCATTCGCCGCGGCTCGGGGGGCCAAGGACGCCAAAGCGGCGGCGACGGCGTGGTGCGCAAACTCGAATTCCTGCGGCCGCTCGACGTGTCGATCGTCTCCGAGCGCCGCGGGGCATATCCCCCCTACGGACTTGAGGGCGGTCAGGCGGGTGCCCGGGGCAGCAACACGCTGGTGAGGGCCAACGGCAGCGTCGAAGTGCTGCCGGGGCGAGCGCAGTTTCGCGCCCAGGCCGGCGACGTGCTGACGATCGAAACGCCCGGCGGCGGCGGCTACGGCACTGCGTCGCAATGAACGGCCGCGAAGCGTGTGCTTTGCCAGGCTACGCTTTGCTGGCCGTTTGAGCGGGAAAATCTCGCCCGCGGCGAACGGCCGACACGATCAGCAGCAGCCCGAGGGCCATCAGTCCGGCCGCCATCCAAAGCGGCAATTCGGCGGCCTTCAGGCCCCAGCGGCCGGCCAACTCGGTGTTCTGGCTGAGTGGCACGCCGGCCATCGGTCCAAAGATTCGCGCCAGCGAGGCCACGCTTTGGCCAATGCCCAGGATGCCGCCCTGCTTTTGCGGATCGCTCCAGCGCGAGAGCAGCGAATTGAGCGACGGCGTGATGAAGGCAAATCCGCTGACCACCACGCCCAGCCCCACCAGCAGCAGGGCCAGCGAAACGTGCGTCGTTGCCCGCGACAGCACGATAAAACCGGCGACCTCGACGACGGCGCCGATGCCGGCCATGAGCCCTTCGGACAGCCGGCCAGAGAGCCGCCGCACGACGCCGCCTTGAACCACGGTCAGCACCAGGCCGATGTAGGCAAACAGCAGCGAGACTTCGCCCGGCGTGTAGCGGTATCCGACGTCGTCGCTATTGACCATCAAGGACAGCGTGCTCTCGAAATTGGCAAACGCGAATACGCAGACGAACATGGCGGCGATCAGGATGCCGATGGCCGGAGTCGCCAGCGCATCGCTCAGCGATTGCCAATCGAACCAGCGGCGTCGGTGCGCCGCGTCGGTGCGATACAGTTCGGTGTTCAAGCTCTCTGGCAGCTTGAACCAGGCCAGCAGCAGCGCCACGGCCGACAGTCCCGCGGCTGCGTAGCCCGGCCCCGGCCCGGGGTTGCCCCCCTCGGTCGATAAAGCCAGCGCGCCGAAGAGCGGTCCGAACGTAAAGCCCAGTCCAAAGGCCGCCCCGACCAGCGCCATGCCGCGGGCGCGGGTTTCG
>CAZPED010000651.1:0-2475 GCA_964585335.1 uncultured Planctomycetaceae bacterium
GAGCCGCTAATGATTTGCGTGACGTTGAGCAGCGGCACGGCGAACTTGTAAGCCCGGCCGAATTGCAACCGCGCCCAGTAAGGATCGACAAGCATCAGCTCGATGTTAGCGCGGCGGGTCACCACGTCGACCAGCCACGCGTCGCTCTTGTAGTTGGCGAAAATCCGCCCGTTGAGATCGCGAGCCTGCTCGGCCGTGATCGTGTCGAAATCGACCCCGTACAAATCTCGAAAGGCCGGCAGCAGGTAACGATACGAGCTGGTCGCGCGGGCATCGTCAAAGTCGTGCTGCGCCGCTTTCCACCAGGCGTCGAACGCCTGACCCTCGGGCCAGGGCGAAAGCCGGTTGATGCCGCCGTAGTAGCTGCCGGCAAAGACGCTGTGCAGCGTCACCCCCCTGCCCTGATCGGTCTGGTCCTGATTGGGTATTTCGGCGAACGGGCGCAAGTGATCGTGCGTGTCGATGGCCGGCACCGCATCGAGCGCGGCTTTGACCCGGGCGTAAAGAGGCGTGGTCTTGATGTCGGCGGCCTCGGCGACCGCACCACCACACACGGCCAAGGCCAAGGCCAACAGCAACCTGAGCACGGCGGCATCTCCTGGCGCAGGCTACTCGGGGGGCAACGGGAAAACCAACCGCGCGGCCGCCGAGCCTGCGAACCTTGATGCGGCGCGCGACGACTATCCTAAGTCGTGGCGCGCCGCGGCACAACGTGCCGGCGGCCGGACAAGCGCCAGGAGCCGCTCGTGGCTACTTCGCCGCGAGCGGATGCACTTCGATGGCGCCATTGCTCGTGGCGGCAACGATCGACGTGAGCGGGTTCTTGCCCACCGTGCCCGAAAGATGGTGACGGCGTTTTGTCGAACTTTCGACTTCAATGGGAAAGTCGCACTGCACCCGAGAGTTGGAAGTCGAGGCGGCCAGCCGGAACTGGCTGTCGGCCGGCAAGGCCAGCTCGATGCGGCCGTTCGAGGTCTTGAACGTCTGCGGCTTGGCGGCCAGCGTGCCGTGATACTTAATACGGCCGTTGGACGTGCGAGCCGAGACCGTGGCGTCGGTCGCTTCGATGTTGATGGCGCCGTTGCTGGTCGCGGCTTCGATCTGGCCGGCTCCCTCGCAGACGTCGACCTTACCGTTCGAGGTTTTGGCCACCAGGGTGCCCGAGAGCCCTTCGCAGACGACGTGTCCATTGCTGGTGGCGAGTTGCAGCTGCGCGGCCTTGGGCACCGCAATGACGACATTGGCGCCGAGGTTGCCCTGGGCCCCCGCGACCTTTTGGGCCACGATTTGCACCACGTCTTCTTTTTGCACGATCGTCACCTCGACCGCGGCCAGGTTGGCTTCGGCCGAGGCCTGGTCGAAGCCGCTGGCGCGCTTGGTCACGTCGACCACCACCTGGTTGCCAGCGCTGGGGCTGACGTCGATTGTGCCGTTGAAGGTCGACACGACGATTTTGGGAGTGGGGCTGGTCTGAAACTCTTCGCTCAAAGTGACCTCGGCCGTGGCCAGGGGAGCAAAGTCGAGGGCGTTACAGCCGCTGGCCGTCGCCAGCACAAGACCGAGCGTGCACAACACCGCGGCGGGCTGAACAAGCAACCTGGTCATGGGATTCGGCCTTTCAAGTTGTAAGCTGAAGGAACGAACGCTAACCACCTGATACCCGATTCGCCGGCCGGCGACAAATCTTGGCGGCCGGTTGGGCCGCCGGGCCAGAAAAACTGGCAATCAGCGGCCCGCTGGCGGCCCGCCTGGCCGCTTGCGAGCCCGGCGATAATTGCTGATATTAGCACGACTTTGGGGGCGGCGCCGGCCGGGTGGAGACCGCCTGAGCGAATTCCCCCCGCCGCAAGCCACCAGGCCAGAGAGAACTGCCAGTATGGACCGTAAGGTACGCGTGGGCCTGGTGGGCTCGCAATTCATTTCCACGATTCATGCCGAGTCGCTCGGGCGCTGCCCGCAGGCCGAGCTGTGGGCGGTGGCCTCGCCGACCGCCGAGCACGTGGCGGCCTTTGCCGAGCGCTATGCGATTCCCCACCGGTTTACCGACTACCGGCGGATGCTGGAGATGCCCGAGGTGGACCTGGTGGTGATCGGCGCGCCCAACGACCTGCACTGCGCGATCACGGTCGACGCGGCCGCGGCCGGTAAGCACGTGCTGGTCGAGAAGCCCCTTTGTTTGAACCTGGCCGAGGCCGACCGCATGATCGAGGCCTGCCGCCGCGCGCAGGTCAAGCTGATGTATGCCGAGGAGCTGTGCTTTGCCCCCAAGTACGTCCGGCTCAAGGAACTGCTCGACTCGGGCGCCCTGGGCGAACCGGTGCTCGTCAAGCAGTCAGAAAAGCACGACGGCCCGCATGCCGCCCATTTTTGGGACGTCCGGCGCTCGGGGGGCGGCGTCGCGATGGACATGGGTTGTCATGCCATCGAGTTTTTTCGCTGGATGCTCGGCAAGCGCAAGATCGAATCGGTTTACGC
>CAZPED010000652.1:0-2450 GCA_964585335.1 uncultured Planctomycetaceae bacterium
CGCATCCGCGCCGCGGCCCGCGTTTAGCGGTTGAACAAGAACGCCGGGCTGTTGATCAGCGCCCAGGCCAGATCCTGGGCCCCGGTCAGGCGGCCGTTCTTGTGCTGTTCGGCGACGGCGGCAATGGTTTGATTAAGCGTGACCCAGCGGGCATCGAGCGCTCGGTAGTGCGCGCTGAGGGCGGCCCGCTGCTGATCGCTGCGCTCGCCGGCCGGTACGGCCAGAATCGCCGCGATTTCGGCCGGAACGCTTTGGCCTCCCAGTGGCTGCCGGGCCTCGGTGACTGAAACTCGCAGCTTGCCGACGCTGTGCTGATCGTCGTACTGGTGGTCGAGCACGAGCGTCAATGTTGCGCCGCCGTCAAAGCTGACCGGCTCGCGCAATTGAAAGACGCCACTGGTGTTCTGGCCAAACCGCGGGGCGATGGCCCAGCCGGTGCCGGGGTTGCCGTCGACGGCATTGGCCACCGGGTAGCCGTCTTGCGAAAAGTCGGCGGCCGTGGCGCCAAAGGCCAGCATGATGCTCTTGGCCGCGTCCGCCTTGCTGGCCGCCGTGCCGCGCAGTTCCGACAACACCAGGTTGCCGTTGGGCGCGCGACCGGGGCCGCCGGCCGGCAAACGGCTGTCGGCCAGCAGTTCCAGGCGAATGGCCGTGATGTTTTTCAGGTCGGTGGGCAGCGTGAGCGTGTAGGTGCCGCGGCCATTGGCACCTTCGGCAAACAGCGAGTGGTCAGGCTGAACCGTGAGCGTGGCCCCCGTGCTGGCCTGGGCTTGCGCCGGTACGAGGGTCGTCCATTGAGCAGCCGTTTGCGAAGCTTCCCACTCGGCTTGCTTCGCGTCGAGCTGCGTTTGGTAGGCGGCCAGGTCGGCTTGCAGCTTGGCCAATTCGTCGCCGCCGGCGTGCAGCGCTTCGACCCCCGCGGCCAGTTCGGCCGGCGTGGCGGGGCGCGCCAAGATGCGCACAAACAGCTCGTCGACCAGCTTGGCGTCATCCGGCTGCGAGCCAACCAGCTTGGAGATCTCGTTGGCTGGGTCGGCAATCGCCTCGGCAATCGTGGGGCCGTTGACCAGCGTCATCACGGGGCCCAGCATCATGCCGCTGGTGCGCTCGCACTCGCACGAGCTTTCGCGCGGCGGGCGGCCGAACACCTCGAAGAAACCGCTGGGCAGCGTCAGGCCCACGTCGGGCAGCTGCGCCGCGCGGTACCCGGCCGGCACGCCGGGCAGTTGGCTCACCGAACCGGTGGCCCGCTGAATCGCGTCGTAGAGCACTTCGGCCGGCAGCCGCCGGGCCACGGCGTGCGAGAAGTTGATGTCGTCATCCTCGTTCCACTTGTTCGTGGCGATCGAGGCCTGGTACGTGCGCGACTTGCAGATCGTGCGCAGCACGTGCTGCATGTCGAACCCGCTCTCGATGAACTCTTGCGTTAGCCGATCGAGCAGTTCGGGGTTCGCCGGCGGATTGCCGGCGCGGATGTCGTCGATGGGCTCGATGATGCCGCGGCCGAACAGGTAGCCCCACAGCCGGTTCACGTAGCTCTTGGCGAAGTACGGATTCTCTTTCGAGGCGATCCAGTCGGCCAGCTGTTTGCGGCGCGAGGCCTCGGCCGCGACCTGGCCGCCGTGCTGGTAGGGGAAGCCGGGCGTGGCCGGCTTGCCCGTGGCGCCGTCGAGCACGTCGCCCGAGCCGGCGTCGTAGATGGTTTCGACAAGCGGCTTGCCACCCTCGACGTCGGTCTGGCCGATCTTGCGACCGTCGCTCGCCGGGTCTTCCTTGCGTCCGACCTGAGCAAAGTAGGCCGCCAGGTGATAGTACTGCCCTTGCGTCCATCGCTCGAACGGATGGTCGTGACAATGGTTGCAGTTGAACCGCACGCCCAGGAACAGCTGGGTGGTGTTTTCCATCGCGTCTTCGGGCGTGCGCAGAATCTTGTAGTAAGCGGCCGGCGGATTGTCGAGCGTCGAGCCGCTGCCGGTCAGCATCGAGAACACGAACTTGTCGTAGGGCATGTTCGTGGCCACGGCCTGCTTGATCCAGCCGCGCAGGGCGAAGGCGCCTTGCTCGCCCAGGAACTTGCGGTTCACTTGCAGCAGGTCGGCCCACTTGTTGGTCCAATGTTCGACGAAATCGCCGCCACCGACCAACCGGTCGATCATTTCATCGCGTTTGAGCTTCGTGTCGCGCGTGTCGGCCAGGAACTCGCGCACCTGCTGGCTCGTGGGGGGCAGGCCCGTCAGGTCGATCGATACTCGGCGCAGGAACTCGGCGTCGCTGCACAGCTCGCTCGGCAACGACTTGACCCGTTGCAGCTTGTTGTGAACCAGCTCGTCGACAAAGTTATTGGCCGGGGTCGGCTGCCACTCGTAGCCGGTACGATCGCCCATCACGGTGATCGTCGTGGCCGTGTAGGCTCCTTCGAAGCGGGCCAGCACCGGCGCCTCGCCGCGGCG
>CAZPED010000653.1:0-2450 GCA_964585335.1 uncultured Planctomycetaceae bacterium
TGGAAAGACCACCTGCTGGCCATGGATCACCTGCGGGCCAGTGTCGGCCTGCGCGGCTATGCCCAAGTCGATCCGAAGGTGGAGTACAAACGCGAAGGCATGCGGACGTTCGAGCAAATGTGGAAGTCGATCGCCGAACGGGTGACCGACCTGATCTTCCGCGTCGAGCAGCTCGACGATTTCGACCAGTCGACCTGGGCCGACGGCGAGGCGATTCACGAGGCCGCGCCCCCCAGCGCCATTTCCGAACAGCAGCAAGCGGCCATCGAGGGGACCGAGTCGGATAAAAAGGCCGAGCCGATTCGCAATCGGGGCGACCGCGTGGGACGCAACGATCCTTGCCCCTGCGGCAGCGGCAAGAAGTTCAAGAACTGCTGCATGCGGAAGGGATAAGCGTGTCGGTTACGAGTGTTTGAGTGGCGTCAGCCGTCGAGCCCGGCGCGGGGCCGCTCGATGCGACGCTAGTGCAAAGTGGTTGGGAAAGGAGTCCCGCGCCATGGCCTATCTGCTCAACCTGGTCTACCTGGTGCTGATCGTGCTGGCCAGTCCCTGGCTGCTGGTAAGCGCCGTGCAGAAGGGCAAATATCGCGACGGCTGGGGACACAAGCTGCTGGGACTGGTACCGCGCCGCGCGTCCGCGGCCCCTTGCGTCTGGATTCACGCCGTCAGTCTGGGCGAAGTCAGCCTGATCGCCCCGTTGGTCAGCGAGCTGAAGCGCCGGCACGCCCACTGGGATATCGTCATTTCGACGACCACGCTCACCGGTTACACGCTGGCCAAAACGCGTTACTCCGAACTGTCGGTGTTCTACTGCCCGCTCGATTTCACCTGGGCCGTGCGGCGGGCGCTCGGCCGGGTTCGCCCCACGATGCTGGTGCTGGCCGAGTTGGAGCTGTGGCCCAACCTCATTCGACAGGCCCGCGCCAGCGGCGTGCGCGTGGCAATCGTCAACGGGCGGCTTAGCGATCGCAGCTTTCGCGGCTACGGCAGGTTTGGCTGGTTCACGGCCGGGCTCGTGCAGGAGCTCGACCTGGTCGCCGCGCAGAATGCGCAATATGCCGAGCGCTTTCGCCAACTGGGGGCCCGGGGCGAACTGGTTCACGTCACCGGCTCGCTCAAGTTCGACGGCGCCCAGACCGATCGTCAGAACCCCGCCACGCAGCGGCTGCGGCAACTGGCCGGGTTCCAGCCTGCCGACGTGGTGTTTCTGGCCGGTAGCACGCAAGACCCCGAGGAGCAGATGGCGCTCGACGTGTTTCGTCGCCTGGCGCCCGAGCATCCCGAGTTGCGGCTGGTGGTTGTGCCGCGCCACCCCGACCGTTTTCAGGAAGTGGCCGAACTGCTGGCCGCCAGCGGAGTGGCCTGGCAGCGGCGCAGCCAGCTCGATGGCGCGCCGGTCGATTCGCGTGCTCGCGTGTTGCTGGTCGACCGGGTGGGCGAGCTGGGGGACTGGTGGGGCACGGCCAGCGTGGCCTACGTGGGCGGCAGCATGGGCAGCCGCCAGGGGCAGAACATGATCGAGCCGGCGGCCTATGGCTGCGCGGTTTCGTTTGGTCCCAAGACGCGCAACTTTCGCGATGTGGTGTCGGCGCTGCTCGACGGCCACGCGGCCGAAGTGGTGCACGACGGCGAGGAGCTGTATGCCTTCGTGCGTCGCACGCTTGTCGAGCCCGCTTTTGCGCGGCAATTGGGCCAGAAGGCGCAGCGCGTGGTGGCTTCGCAGCTTGGCGCCACCCGCCGCACGGTCGACTTGCTCGAAGCGATGATTGCCGAGCCCAGCACCGTGATTCGCCGCGACCGCTCGGCGGCCTAGCCATTGCAGGCGCGGCGATTTCAGTATTGCCGTGGCGACGCGGTGACCAAGGTACTTGCATGCAATTCAGCACCCGGTCGCTGCTCATGGCCGTGTCGTTCGTCGCGATCGCCGTCGGTGGCGCGACCCGATTAGTCGCCGGATTGACGGGCGACGAGCGCCGCTATTTGGTCTACCTGCTGGCCCTGTCCTGCCCGCTCTGGGTACCCGTTCCGTTTGCCGCTTATGCGCTGGGACAAAGGCGTCTCACCGTGCACCTGCTGGTTGCTTTTGGCGTTGCCGTGTTGATTTCCCAGGCCTGCTACGGGTTGCTCATTCGCCGCTGAGTTCCGGCCTTTTGGTTTTCTGCCCCCTCGTGCGCCGCGCCTCGGAAGCCGCCCCCTCTGGCACTGGTTGCGACCGCCTGCCCAGGGCAGCTATAATGCCCGGTCTGACTTCATCGGCGTCGGACCTTGTGGCTCGGCTTTTTATTGGGAGAGGAGATTGGCCGTGGCTTCGGTCAAGTATCTGTGTACGAGCGAATCGTTGAGCATGGGCCACCCCGTCAAGTTGGCCGACCAGATTTCCGACGGCGTGCTGGACGCCCTGATGAGCCAGCACTCGCACAGCCGCGTGGCCTGCGAAACGCTGAGGACGA
>CAZPED010000654.1:0-2450 GCA_964585335.1 uncultured Planctomycetaceae bacterium
GACTTTTGGCATCGCTTGCGTGGCCACGCTGCTACTTTCGCCCGTGGCGCGGGTGCCATATTTCGTCAGGCTTTGGCCCGCCGCGCTGTTCTTGCCCGCCTGGCTGCTCGACCAGGGGCGCCGCCGGGCGGCCATTGGTTTTGCCGTGGCCCCCGCGGCACTAGTGATCGTTTACTACCTGTCGATGAAGATCACGGGCCGTGCGGGCTTGCTGGGCCTGGGCATCACGGCCTGGTACTCGGCAGCCTGCGTGCTGTTAGCCTGGCGACCGGCAACGTCCCAAGTCGCGGCCGAGACGCTGCCGTTGACGTTCGTGCAGGAGCGCGAGCAGCGTTCGCTGGCCGCCTGAGCGGCCCCGCGCCCCGCCAGCGTTAGATGTCCAACACCGAGTTGTCGCGGTGGTCCTTGCGCGCGCCTTGATGGCGGATCTCGTTCATCATGAACGTGATGGCCAGCAAGTATTCGCGCACGGCCAGCGAGTAATTACCGGACGCGAGGGCCGCTTGAGCCTTGTCGCCCAGGGCGTTGAACCGCGACCAGTCGAGCGTCCAATGTTCGTCCTTGGCGGCGTCTCGCAGCTGCTGGGCCGTTTGACAGAACATGGCGACGCTTTCCGCGGTGGGGGTCACCTCGAAACGGCGGTGAGGCCCCGCTCCCAAGGGCCGGTCGGTGTGCAGCGCATAGGCACCCGGCGGCCGGTTTAGTCCTTGCACGAGCAGCAGCACGACCACCACGGCGGCCACTAGCACGCTAATCATCGCCGGCGCGTAGTGCCCTAGTGCCGCCAGCGCCAAGGAAATGAGCAAGGCCAAGGCCATGGCGCCCCACAGTGCCGAACGTAAGGGAGAAGCACTTTCGCTGGCCGAAGTCTCGGCCGGAGGGTCATTGCCGAGCGGGACGACCGACCGCACTTCAGCCACGACGGCCGTAATGTTGTCGGGACCGCCACGCAGATTCGCCATGTCGACCAGGGCGCGCGCGGCCTCTTCGGGCGACAGCACGCCAAGCACCGCGCCAATTTCCGAGTCCTTCAATTGGCCGCTGAGCCCGTCACTGCACAAGAGAAACCGATCGCCGGGTTCCAACGGAAAAGGGCCTTCCATGTCGATCTGGACATCGGCATGCGGCCCCAGCGAGCGGGTAATGATGTTCTTGGGGATGAAGTTGGCCACGTCGCCGCCAGGCATCTGGCCGGCCGCCGTCATTTCCCAAACCAGGCTGTGGTCAAAGGTCAGCTGTTCGAGAACCCCGCGCCGCAATCGATACACGCGGCTATCGCCCACGTGCGCCACGACGGCATGCGACGGCAGCAGCAACAGCACGCTGGCCGTGGTGCCCATGCCTTGAAACTCGGCATTGGCCTGCCCGCGGTCGTGAATGGCCGCGTTCGTGACCTGCACGGCATGCCGCAGCGCGTCTTCAGGCGCTCGATCGAGTTGTTTGCGATACGTGTGGCCGACCGACTCGCAGGCCATTTTGCTGGCCAGCTCGCCGGCGGCGTGCGCGCCCATACCGTCGGCCACCATCAGCAGGTGGCCACGGGCGCGCCAGTCAGCTTCGTCGCCCGCCAGGGCAATGACGTAAGCGTCCTGGTTGTTCGCTCGGCGGAGTCCGACGTCGCTGAGCGCCGCACAACTCACCGCGTTACGCCCAGTGACAGCAGCTTCGGCCATGGCGCTCATAAGGGGGTGTGTCGTCGCCGAAAGGCCAATCGCAATTGGCTTATCCAAAACGGAGCGATTAACCCAGGTAACGTATTCTAACGCAGCGACAAACCGGCGGGCAAGGTGGTATGGCCAAGGCACTTACGAGCAGCCATCTGCGCCCGCCCGGATGCCAGCATGGGGTCCCCCGCCGCCCGGCGCGGGCCCAAAATGCGCCCTGGCGGGTTTTGCCGGCCAAATCTATACTCCCGCCCCGGCCGCTCGGCCATTGGTACTCACTATTTGGTATTTCGCCAACGATGCCGCGACCTTTACCCCGCTCGACTGCGCGCCGCACCTTCCCGGCCCTTCGCTGGCTGGTGCTGGTGGTCATTTGCGCCGTCGCCGGGGGCTGCGTCCAACGGCGGTTGACCATCCGCAGCAATCCGCCAGGGGCCATGGTCTACGTCGACGACTACCCGATCGGCACCACGCCGGTTTCGACCGATTTCGTCTACTACGGCACCCGCAAAGTGCGTTTGTCGCTCAGCGGGTACGAAACGCTGACGGTCATGCAGCCGATTCCGACCCCCTGGTACGAATTCCCCGGGCTGGACTTCTTTTCTGAAAACGTCGTGCCGGGCGAAATCCGAGACGAGCGAGTCGTCGACTATCAACTGAAGCCGCAGGTGATCGTGCCCAGCCAGCAGTTGATTGGCCGAGCCGAGAACTTGCGCCAGGCCTCGGCCGCGCCGCAGACGCCCCTGGCGCCGGCCACGCCGCCACCGCCGCCGACGTATGGCCCGC
>CAZPED010000655.1:0-2436 GCA_964585335.1 uncultured Planctomycetaceae bacterium
TGAGCATCGCAGCAGGGCCAATCTCGTGATAGCTGAGCATGCGGAACAGCTCGCCATAGCCGGGCATCGGCTTGGTGATCAGACGGCTGACGGTCTCGAAGGTCTGGTCGCGGCTCGACAGCCCAGTGCCGCCGGTGAGCAACACGGCGTCGCAGGCCGCGTCGTCGCGCAATTGTTCGAGCAAAGGCCGCAGCAAGGCCGGTTCGTCGCGAATGATCTGCCGCAGCACCACGTCGAAGCCCGCCGCCACCAGCAGCTCTTGCAATAGCTGTCCGCCCGTGTCGGGCTCGGGCGTTCGCGTATCGCTCACCGTGATGACGGCACAGGCAATGCGTTCGGGGGCGGTAGCTCGGTGCTGGCTGACGACATCGCTCATGGAAACCTGGCGGCTGTCTCATCGCGGGGATACAGGTGGAAAAACCGGCACGATCCGGCCACTGGGGGCCGGAAACTCGCCCCAACATGCCCAGGCAAGTATACTGAATGATGGCCGCGGAGCCCACGTTGGCCCGCCGGCCGCTTCCCTTCACCCTTGGCCGCATCATGCAGCTTCGGCACGTCACTCTCGTCCGCTACCTGTCCCCCGCGCTGGCGGCGCTGGCCGTCGTTCTGGCCAGCACCAGTCGGGCCGACATCTTCATCTTACACAACGAAGGGCAGGTGCGCGGCGAACTGGTGAATCGTGACGAGTCGCCGCGCGAGAAGTACGTTATCAAAACCGCCTCGGGCGGCCGGGTGACGCTCGAAGCCGCGCAAGTCAAAGAAGTCAAACGGCAATCCTCGGCCGAGACCAGGTACGACCAGCTGCGGGCCAAAGTGCCCGATACCGTCGAAGGCCAATGGAAGCTGGCCGAATGGTGCCGCGAAAACCGGTTGTCGAAACATCGCAAGACGCACCTGGAACGCATCATCGAGCTCGATCCCAACCATGCCGATGCCCGGCACGCTTTGGGCTACAGCCAGGTGCAAGGTCGCTGGACCACGCAGGACGAGCTGATGAAGGAGAACGGCTACGTCCGTTACGCCGGCAAATGGATGCTGCCGCAGGAAGTGGAAATTCTCGAGCAAACCCGCAAAGAAGCGCTCGCCCAGAAAGACTGGGGCGCCAAGCTGAAGCGTTGGAGCGGCTGGCTGAATACCGACAAGGCCGCCCAGGCCGAGGAAAACATCAAGGCCATCGACGACCCCTTTGCCGCCAAAGCCCTGGCGCGACAGCTGGAAAACGACACGCGCCGCAATGTCCGGCTGATGTATGTCGAGGCGCTGGGCCGCATCAACGCCGGCGCGGGCCTGGACGCGCTGGTCACGGCCTCGCTGCACGATGCCGACGAAGAGATTCGCATCGCCGCGCTCGACCAGATCGTCACGCGGCAGTACAAGCCGGCGGTCGCCAAGTATGTTCAGGCGCTTAAGCACAAAGACAATGGCATCGTCAACCGCGCTGCTGCTTGCCTGGCGCAGCTGAAGGATCCGGCCTCGGTCGGCCCGCTCATCGATGCCCTGGTCACGACCCACACGTTCCATATTCAGAAGGGCCAGCCTGGGCAAACTTCGGCCACGTTCGGCACGGGGCCGGGCGGGGGCGGCGGCGGGTTTTCGTTCGGCGGCGGCGGCGTCGAAGTGCAAAAACAAAAAATCGAAAACCGGGCCGTGCTGCAAGCGCTCACCAGCATGACCTCGCCCACGAACTTCGAGTTCGACGTGCGAGCCTGGAAGTATTGGTTCGCGGCACAAAAGAAGCCGCAAACGCTCGACGCTCGACGCGACGACGGCACCAAGTAGCCGCCCACCGCGGCACACTTTTACGATGGATCGAACATGCCAAAACCCACGGTAGCCATTCTGGGCGCCAGCACCGACCGCGCGAAGTTCGGCAACAAGTCATTGCGGGCGCATGCCAAAGCCGGCTACGACGTCTACCCGGTGAATTCCAAGGGGGGCGAGGTCGAAGGTCACACGGCATACCGCTCGCTGGCCGAGGTGCCCGTCGGCCACTTGCAACGAGTCAGTGTTTATCTGCCACCGGCGCTAGGGCTGGCGGCACTCGACGAAATTGCCGCCAAGGGCTGCGACGAAGTCTGGTTCAATCCGGGCGCCGATAGTCCCGAGATTCTGGCCAAGGCCAGCAAGCTGGGCCTGAACGCGATTGCCGCGTGCAGCATCGTCGACCTGGGGCTCAGCCCGGCGCAGTTCCCCTGACGGCCCCGCCTGACTGAAACGCGACGAGGCCAAGGCGGCGCCGCGGCCTGCTTGCTCAGGCGGCTTGGACGATGCCGCTGATGTTGGCCCGCCGCCGCGGGAACCAACCTTCGCCCAGCACGGACAGCGCGACCCGATCTTCGAGATTCGGGCGGAAGATCGTCAGCAGTGCCAGCGGCAGGTACCAGGCCATGTACAGGCCGCCGCCGTGCGGATGCCAAAACTGCGTGCCAATCA
>CAZPED010000656.1:0-2436 GCA_964585335.1 uncultured Planctomycetaceae bacterium
GGGTGGTTCATGTCGCGGACATGCCGAACAACCCGGCCGCGCCGATCGATGACGACCGTCGTGGGATACGCGCTCACGCGGTAACGGGCCAGCGTGCTGTCGGCGGTTTGCTCCGTGCCGCTGTCGAGCGCGCTTGGAAACGAAACTTGCTCGGCCGCGAGCGCTCGCTTCAAGGCGTCCAGCTCGATGTTGCCCACGTGTACGCCGAGCACCGTCAACCCCTTGGCGCTCAGGCTGCGCTCGAGTTGATCGAGCGCAGCCAGCGGGCCGGTGCAGGGATCTTGCCAGGCCGTCCAGAAATACAGGACCACGACGCGCCCCTGGTACTGGCTGAGTTGGCGCTGTTGGCCGTCCGACCAGCGCGTCACGCGCAATGCCGGGGCCGGCTGTCCTGGGGCCAGCGGCGCCGCGGCGCGTGGCTCGAGCAACCGCTTTTCGTCGAACACCTCGGTGCCGGGAGGAAAGGCCGCTTGGAAGAGCACAGGGTCGGCCGCCGCGCCAGGTTCCAACGTCTCGACTTCCCACAACAGCTCGTGATCGGTGAGCATCGGCGGATTGAAACGTGCGCCGGCAATCAGCTGGTCGATGTCGGGGATCGTCTGATGGTCGGGATCGATCGAGCGCAAGGCCACGCGGCCCGCCAGGGGATAAAACGTGTCGCGCGCGACAAGTTCGATCTTCGACGTTTGCAGAATCTCGTAGACGTGCCGGTGATCGCCATTCAGTGGCTGGCCGTTGAATTGCCACACCCGGCGCCACTCGGCCCGCACCGGCAGATAGCCACGCTGAGGGTCGAGCCAGGCCGACAGCAGATTGCCGGCCAGCAGTTTGCCCGGCGTTTGGTGCGGTTCGTCGCTGGGTGCCAGCGCTTGCCGCTCAATGCGCACCAGCGTGCGGCCATCGAGCACTTCGCGGCGCACGACTCGCAGCGGGCCAGCCGCGGGCGAAAAAACCTGGTCGATGCGATGCAGCGGCAGACCGCCAGGGCCATCGACGGCCGCCAGCGGCGGGCTTTCCAGCTCCTCGGGCAACGTGTCGCGCACGGCCTCGGCGATGCGCCCATAGGCGGGGGCGCCCGGGTTGGGCAACCCATACCAGGCCCGCAGCACCCCTTGGCCCGCGGCCAGGTAGGTGTAGATGCGGTGTCGTGGAAAGGCGCTCAGGTACGCGGCGGTCGAGAGCGGCGCCGTGGGAAACTCGTGCCGCGGCGGTTGCAGGCCGTCGGGGCCCGGAAACGGCAGCCGCACTTGCCAGCTGCGGCGATCGGTCCAGTAGTCGAGGTGAAAGTAGGCCGCGTCGTCGCCGGCCGCCAGCGCGGCGCGGGTTTCCTCCAGAATCACGGCCGCCTGCTGGCGCTGCTTTTCCGAGCGCTCGGGGTCGGCCAGCAGTTGTTCGAGCTGGGCGGCTTCGCGCTTCAGCCAGGCCTGCATTTCGGCCGTGGCCCGCAGTGTGCGGCGGAGCGTGACGTGCGGAGCGGTCAAGGCCGCGCGATTGCGGCGGTAGCCGGCCAGCACTTCTTCGGCAGTGGGCAGCGGCGGTTCGGCCGCAGCCGCCGCGCAGCAGGCCCAGGCGGTCCAGATTACGACCGTTAACCGCGCCAGCCGTAAGCAACATCCTGTCATTCGGCCATCCTTGACGCCGCCGAGCCACAAGCCTATTGCTTGGCTCGCGGGTTGCGCTCGTCAAAGCGCTTCATGATCTCTTTCCAGTTGGTGAACAACACGCCCTCGCGCTCGAAGAACGCGTGCATCTCGGGGTCGGCGAACATCTGGGCTTCCCACGATCGCTGCTGCCAGCTGCCGGTGATGGCCTTGAGCGTGTCGGTCTGCACCGACGGATGGAAGATGATTTCGTTCAGCCCCGGCGACAGCGAGCGCACCAGCTCGTAGAACTTCTGCTTCTTGTCGTCGTAGGTCTTGCCATCGGGGGCGGCGTTGAAATCGTCGAGCTTGGGCAGCTTGTAGGCGGCGATCAACTTCAGCGATTCGTCGCTTATCGGGTAGCCCTGCTTTTTGAACTTGGCCAGCACGGCTGGGGTCTGCTCGACGACCATCGCCGGAATGTGATACTCCTCGGCCAGCTTCAGGTACGCCTTCGTGTAATCGATCCGCACGTACAAGGTGCCCATGTGCGTGTCGATGTGGCCGGGGCGAATGCCCTTGGAGAGCGCCCGCTCGATCTGGGCGCGGACTTCCTTTTCGATCTCCTCGCCCGAGGCGTGCGTGGCCGTCTCGATTTGGCTGCGCCACAGGTAGCCTTCCTTGTCGACCATGCCGGGCACGGCTTCGCGTCCGGCCGTGGGTCCCCAGCGATACCACTTCCACTCGCTATTCATGGCCAGGTGCAGGCCCAGGTCGTACTGGGGATTTTCCTTGTACCAGTCGGCAATCTCGTTGAACCAGGGGCACGGCACCATCATGGCCGCCGACTGGATGT
>CAZPED010000657.1:0-2416 GCA_964585335.1 uncultured Planctomycetaceae bacterium
GACATCGTGCAAGAGACTTACCGATCGGCCTGGACGAGCCGGCGGGGTTACGAGGCGGGCCACAGCCAACGGGCGTGGCTGGCTTCGATCTTGCGACGTCGAGTGGTCGATCGTTGGCGCCGGCGCACGTTGCCGGGACCGACCGGAGGCGACTTTACGAACGATGTGGAAGTCAACGGCGTTGATCCGCTGGCCAACGAGTATACGGACGAGATGCAGCAGGCCTTGAATCGGCTTCCTTTGGAACTGCGCGAGTCGTTGCTGTTGGTGGTTGTGGCGGAGCTGACTCATCAGGAAGTGGCGAACCTGCTAGGGGTTCCGCTGGGAACAGTTTTGTCGCGTGTCAGCCGTGCTCGTGAGCGGCTGCGCGAAAACTGGCTGGTATTGGCAAAAGCGAATGCCGGCTAGCGTAGTTCCAACTTCGTGCCCTGCCCGTCAGTGTCATGCCCGATCCGAGATTCGACGACTGGATGGACGCCCAGCTGCGTAACGTGCCAGTGCCGCGCGACTTGCTCATGCGGCTGGCCGAGGGAGCAGCGGCGCAGACGCAGGCCGACGAGCGGCTAGATGCGGTGCTGCGCGACGTGCCCGTGCCGCCGAATCTGGAATTGCACTTGCGCCGCATTGGCCGGCAGCGGCGGATGCCCGCCACCTGGATCCAGGTGGCGATGGCCGCCTCGGTGTTGTTCGCGGTCTCGGCCGCGGCGATGGGATATCTGGGGGCGATCAGCAATCCGTCTGGCCCGCGTGACGCGGCCGTGGCCAAATCCAGCCCGCCGGCCTCGCAATCGCATTCCACAGCGCCCCTGGACCGGCCGCTGAACTTGCCGCCGGGCGTGCGCACGATTGCCAATCGCCAGCGCCCCGAGCGACGGCTTGTGGACGACGAACCGGCCGCAGCGACCGAGTCTCCGGCATTGCCGTTTACGTTCGACGACATGGCGGCCCTGGGCAAGTCGATGCGCGAGGCGGTCGAAGCCCGCCGCCGCACGCAAGCTACACTGGGCGCCGGCGGCGAACTGGCCCGGCTGCCCCGGTTGGACGTACTGCAAATTTCTGAGCGGCGCGGCCTGACGCCGCCCCGTGTGCGTGGCTACGACTTGTTGTTTCAGCTCAAACATGGCGAGCACCCGGTGGTGTCGCCGGCCGCCCACGGCGAGCTGACCAGTAGCCGCCTGCCGCTCAGCTTCCAAACCGCCAGTTACGACCTGGCGGCCCGCGCGCTGCGCGACGGCCAGTTGCCCGCGGCCGAAGAGATTCGCGTCGAGGATTTTCTGGCGGCGCAGGACTATCCGCTGCCGCCGGCGGCGCCCAATCAGCTGGCCTTGCAAGTGGCCATTTGCCGCTCGCCGCTGGCCGACGCTGCGGTTCACGAGTTGCAAGTGGTGGTGAAGGCTGGCGCCCGGCGGGCCGGGCAGCATCCGGCCACCCGGCTGTTCGTCGTGGTCGATAGTTCCTGGACCATGGCGGACGCCGGACGCTGGGATACCACGTTGCGGGCCCTCGAGCGATTGGCCCGCGTCATGCGCGCTACCGACCGGCTGACGCTGATTGGCTTTGGCGAGCAGGCCAAGGTGCTGGCCGAAAACGCCACCAGCCAGGATCTGGCCAGCTGGATCGAGTCGGCTACGATCGATCGCCTGAGCGGCAATTCACGGCCGGAAGTGGGCGTGCAAGCGGCGCTCGACGCCATCGAAGCCGCCGGCGACGATCTGCCGGCCCGGGTGGTGCTGCTGACGCCCGCCGTGCAGCTGCAGGGCTCGTCCGTCGACGAGGTGCGGCAGCGCTTGACGCAGCTGACCTCGGCCAAGGTCGGCTGGCAATGGATCGAAGTGGGCGCCGCGCGGTCGACTCCTGTTTTGGGCGAGATCGTTCATCAGGCTGGCGGCAAGCACCTGGCGGCCGATAGCCCGGCGGCCATCGAGTGGCAACTGGCCGAGCTGTTCACCGGTCAGCCGCAACTCGTGGCGGCTGGTACCGCGGTGAAGTTGACGTTCAATCCCAAAGCCGTTTCTGGCTACCGGCTGCTCGGCCACGAAGCCGCCACGCTCACCGGCCAGAGCATCGAGGCGCTAGAAGTCGACCTGTACGCGGGCGATTTGGCCACGGGCATGTACGAGCTCTGGCTGCAACCGAACGAAGAGCCTTTGATTGCGACCGTCGAACTCACCTGGCGCGACGCGGCCAGTGGTCAGCCGCGCAAGGCGGTGCAGCGGATCCAACGCGGGCAAATTGCCCCCACGTTCTTTACGGCTCCGCACTGGTTGCAGCAAGGAGTGCTGGCCGCCAAAACGGCCGAAGTGCTGCGGGGCAGTTACTATGCTCCCCCCTCGCGCCCCTTACACCAGCTGCACGACATGGCCGCCCAGGTCGCCCGGTGGGCGCGAGAGATCCTCGAGCACATGGGCCTGGAGCC
>CAZPED010000658.1:0-2414 GCA_964585335.1 uncultured Planctomycetaceae bacterium
CCGGCCGTTGCTGGAAACCAATCGCGAGCGCCGCCACGTGGCTCTCACCGTGGTGTTCTTCATCTTCGTGGTTTGCACCTGCGGCGGCCTGTTGCTGCCCATCGGCGCTCCGCCGCTGTTCTTGGGGTATCTGAACGGCGTCGACTTCCTTTGGACCGTATCGCTCTGGAAAAGCTGGCTGTTCGTCAATGGCGCTCTGCTGACGATCTACTTCGTGCTCGACCATTTCGTCTTCTACCCGCGCGAATCGAAAAGCGATCTGGTGGTCGACGAGCTGCGCGTGCATCACCTGAAGTTTGCCGGCGTCTGGCCCAACGGTTTGCTGCTGGCCGGCGTGATCCTGGCTGTGGCCCTGCTCGATCCGGCCAAGACCTTCCCGGGCACCGAGTGGCATCCCTGGCTCTATTTGCGCGAGATGGTGCAGTTGGGGCTCGTCGCTCTTTCGCTGCTCATCGGGCCGCAAGTGGTGCGCGACGACAACAACTTCGACTACCTGGCGATCATCGAGGTCGGCGCGCTGTTCATCGGCATTTTCATTGCCATGCAGCCGGCCCTCGAAATCCTCAACGCCAATGGCGCCGACCTGGGCATCGACAGCCCCAAAAAGTTCTTCTGGGCCTCGGGCTGGCTTTCGGCAGTGCTCGATAATGCGCCGACGTACCTGGTGTTTTTCAAGACCGCCGAGACCATTTCGGGCGATGCCGCCGTGAAGGTGGCCGGCGTGGCCGAGCAATTCCTGATCGGCATCTCGCTGGGATCGGTGATGATGGGTGCCATGACCTACATCGGCAACGGCCCCAATTTCATGGTCAAGACGATTGCCGAGAAGTCGGGCGTGAAGATGCCGAGTTTCTTCGGATACATGCTCTACAGCTTCACGATTTTGCTGCCGGTGTTAGTGCTGAACGTGCTGCTGTTCGTGCCCTGAGCCCGTGGACGTTCCGGCCCCGTGCGGTCGGTGCCCGCGCCGTTGCGGCCGGCGGAATGAGCCGCCGGGTGTTCAAGCATGCCGGCGCTGGTACAATACATCGTCTGGGCGTGTTTCCAGCATTTCCCCGGCCCACGATTTCGCCTTTCTCGCGTGCAGCACGAACACATTACCACCGGCCGTCAGCTCGATAAACTCTGTCAGGAGCTGGCCAGCGCGCCGTCGATTGCCTTCGATACCGAGTTTGTCTCGGAGCACACCTATCGACCTCAATTGTGCTTGATCCAGGTCGCGGCCGGAGACCGGCTGGTGGTCATCGATCCGCAGGCTGTCGGCGATACCACGGCCTTCTGGCGGCTGCTGGCCACGCCGGGGCACGAGACGCTCGTCCATGCCGGCCGCGAGGAGCTGCTGTTTTGCCTGGCCTCGGTCGGGCAACCGCCGCAGCAGCTGTTCGACGTGCAAATCGCCGCGGGCTTGGTGGGATTCGAGTATCCGGCCGGCTACGGCTCGTTGATGTTCAAGCTCCTGGGCCAGCGGCTGCACAAGGGCGAAACCCGCACCGATTGGCGACGACGGCCCCTCTCGCCCGGACAAATCGAATACGCGCTCGACGACGTCCGCTACCTGGCGGCCATGGCCGCGCAGCTACGTTCTCGGTTGGCCGAGCTTAACCGGCTGAGCTGGCTCGACGCGGAGATGGCCGCCTGGCAGTCCGATGTTTCGGCCACCCGCAGCGGCGAGCGCTGGTGGCGCGTCTCGGGTATCTCGGGCCTGTCGCGCCGGGGGCTGGCCATCGTCCGCGAGGTGTGGCGCTGGCGCGAACGCGAGGCAGAGCGCCGCGATTGCCCGGTGCGTCGCGTGCTGCGCGACGATTTGATCATCGAACTGGCCAAGCGGCGCTCGGCCGACGTCAAGCAAATTCGCGCTTTGCGTGGCATGGAACGCGGCGACTTGCAACGCGTGCTCCCCGAACTGGCCGCGGCCGTCGAGCGGGCCTTGGAATTGCCCGACGAAGAATGCCCGCAGCCCATGTCGCGCGACCCGGGCTCGCAGCTGACCGTGCTGGGCCAGTTTCTATCGTCGGCGCTGGGCAGCATTTGCCGGGCGGCCCAGGTGGCGCCCAGCATGGTGGGCACCGCCAGCGACGTGCGCGACCTGGTCGCTCATCGCCTGGAACTGGCCGGCACCAATGGCCGTGACTCGCTGCCGCTCTTGGCCCAAGGCTGGCGGGCCGAAGTGGTGGGTCGTCTGATCGACGATCTGCTGAGCGGCAAGCTGGCCGTTCGCATTCACGACCCGCACGCCGACGAGCCGCTGGCCTTCGAGCGGCTCGACTAGGTTCGCACGGGCGCCGGGTGCTTACGGCGTTTTCGGCGCCAGCAAGTCTTTAGCCATGTTGATCGTCTGCAGCGCGCTGGCCGTGGCGGCGGCCGGCGTGGCATTGGGGGCAAACAGCGGCGCCTGCGTCAGGTTGCCTTGCAAG
>CAZPED010000659.1:0-2409 GCA_964585335.1 uncultured Planctomycetaceae bacterium
GGGGTAAAGCGATTAGTCAGCGCCCCCGACAGCAGCGCCAACCGCCGCACCAGCACGTGCGGCGGAGCAGGTGGGGCGAAGTCCAGCTGGTGCGCTTGCAGCTCGCGGGCAATAAACGCGTCGATGGGTTGCCCACCCGTCGCGGCCACAGTGGTCGGTGGCGCCGGTCGCTGAATGGGGCGCAACGACCAATGTCCTTCCCAAGTCGCGCCCTGCTCAATCCAGCGCCGGAGCAATTCGACCTGGTCAGGCGTCAAACGTTTGCCCGAATCGCTCGGCGGCATTTTCTGTTCGGAGTCGACCGCCGCGATCCGCCGCCAGAGCTCGCTCTGCTCGGGCTCGCCGGGCTTGACGATCGTGCCATTGACGCCCGCTCCGAGCAAGCCGGCCTGCGTGTCCAGCCGCAGGTCAGCTTCACGCTTGTTCTTGTCGGGGCCGTGGCAGAAAAAGCAATTGTCGGAGAGGATCGGCCGAATGTCGCGATTGAACTCGATGGTTCGTGACGCGTCGTCACCGCGCGCCAATGCGCTGCCAGTCAGCAACGGCACCACGCAGCACAAGAACAGCCAGGCACGACGCACCATGCAGTGCTCTCCGCCAAATTGCAAAACGGGGCAGGGGCGCCACGAGCGACGCCCCTGCCCGCCCTACATTCCCATTGTAATTGCCCGCCGGCCGCAGCTACGGCTTTTGGCCCGGCATGGGGAGCATAACGAGCGAGTCTTCCGGAAAGCTGGCCTCGCCGTCGCGACCGTTAATCCGGTACTGGACTTTGAGTTGCTTAGGCACCCCGGGAGCCGGATCGCCGCCAAAACTAGCGCTGTAGCTCTTTGCCGGCAGGGCGATCAGCGGCAGATTGCCCGCCTGCTTCCGCAGCAGCTCGGTAACGTCTTTTTGCTGGCCGCCAGCGCCGTAGATGGCTTTAACGATCTCGACCTTGAGACCGTCCATTCCCAGCTTGGCCAGCAGCGCCGTCACGTCGCCGGCCTTGGGCCCCAGCTTTTGAATAATTACCAGCGCGGTTCGCGTGGCATCGTCGCGCAATACTGGTTTCTGCTGAGCTTGCATTGCCACTTCTAGCGTCTCGGGGCTGGGATAGCTTTGCAGCACCGTGAGCACGACTTTCTGCTCATCGGGACGCGCCGAAGCGCCCAGAGCGGTTTGGCACATCTCGGCTCGCTGGCGATCGGACTTGGCGAACTGCCGCGCCAGGCGGATGTAACCACGCAGCGCTCGCACCTGGTACTTTTCGCCGGGAGCAGTTTTCGACAAATCGAGCAGCACCGGCGCGGCGTCGAGCTCCATCCATTGACCCAGCGCACGGCTGCCGGCGTCTTGCAGCGCAGGGTCGGTGCCCTTAACGGCCGCGGCAATCGTCGCCAGGGCCTTGGCGCCGCCGACTTCGCCCAGGGTTTCCAGCAGTGCCGTTTTCGCGGCGGGCGTCGCCCGGGGCAGGGCGGCGGCCAGTTCCGTGGCACAGCTCTCGCGATCGGGCATCCGCACGCTGGCCGCCCGCAGAGCTTGCTGCGCCACGGCCGCGTCGGCCGCGTGTTTGGGTGCGACCACTTGGGCAACGAGCACCTGCAACTCGTCGGGCTTGATCGTAGCTCCCAGGGCTTTGAGCGCCGCCTCGCGCAGGTTCGCGTCGCTGTGGTCGAGCGCCTTGACCAGGGCGGCCGTGGCCGCCAGACGGCGCCGACCGACCAGGTCGATCAGCACCCCCAGCGCCTTGCCTTGAGCACTCGACAGCCGAGCCAGGATCTCGGAATTAACCTCCTCGCCCGGCAACGCGGCCAGCGCGCTTTGCGCGGCCTCGGCCACCGCGGCATCATCGCCGGCGGCAATCTCGACCAGGGTGGGCAGGCTCGACGCGTCGCCCAGGCGGCCGATCACATTGATGGCCGCGATCCGCAGCTCCGCGGGGCCCTGCTGGGCAACCTTGAGCACCGCGGGGGTGATCTTGGCGTCGGGCCGATCGGCAAAGGCCGCCAGCAACAACGCTGCCCGCTCGGCGTTGGCCGGCGGCAACTCGCTGACGAGGGCCGCGGCAACTTCGTTGCCGGGGAGCTCGCGGGCGGTGGTCAGCCCGAGACGAAACCACGACAGGTCCGGCGATCGCAGTTGCTCGACCAGCAGCGGAATTCCCGCCGACTTGCTGGCCAGGATGGCGCCTCGCGTGGCTTCGAGCTTTTTCTGCTTCGGCAAATCGGCCTTGCGCACTTCGTCGTAAATCTCGAGGGCCTCACCGGTCTTGCCGTCGGCCATCAGTCGCTCGGCGCAGAGGATGCAGCCTTCGGCCGCGGCGGCCCGCAATGCGACGGGTGCGCCTGCCAGAGTGCCGCGCAGCGCTTGGGTCGCGGCCGGGCCGCCAATTTTTCCCAGCGCCACGGCCGCGGCGGCAGCCACGTC
>CAZPED010000660.1:0-2404 GCA_964585335.1 uncultured Planctomycetaceae bacterium
ACGGCGAGCGTTGGGGCAAGTACTGGCTCGATGCGGCCGGCTACGCCGACTCGAATGGTTACTTCAATGCCGATACCGACCGCCCGCTGGCTTATCGCTATCGCGATTACGTGGTGCGGGCGCTGAACGTCGACCTGCCGTTCAACCGGTTCGTGCTCGAACAGATCGCCGGCGACGAGCTGTCGGGGTTCGTGCCGGGGCAACCGGCCACGCCGGAAATCATTTCGCTGCTCGAAGCCACGCACTACTTGCGCAATGGACAAGACGGCTCCGGCGAGAGCGACGGCAATCCGGACGAAGTGCGGACCGACCGCTACTTTGCTTTGGAGTCGACGGCGCAGATCGTCGCTTCGTCGCTCTTGGGCATGACCATGCAGTGCGCGAAGTGCCACGACCATAAGTTCGAGCCCATAACCCAGCGCGAGTACTACCAGCTCCAATCGGTGTTCTATCCGGCCTACGATATCGAGAACTGGCGCAAGCCGAACGAGCGCGTGGTGGTCGCGGCGCTGCCAGGCGAAACCGCCGAGTGGGAGGCCAAGAACCGCGCCATCGACGACGAGATCGCCGCGCTGCGCAACGACTTTGCCCGCTGGGTGCGCGAGCATCGGCCGCCGAGCGTCGTGGCGTTCGCAGACGACTTTGACGCCGGCGGTCCGGCGCTGGCCGAGCGCTGGTCGAACACGGCCCCCGGCGACGACAGCCCCGGCGGGTCGCCGGCCGTGCAGGTCGACTCGGAACAGGCGCCCGGTGCCGTCAAGCGCGACGGCACGCTGGTAATTCTTGAAGACGGTTCAGCCGGCGACCGCTGGCTGGCCACCAAGTCGAAATTCGATTGGACGCCGGACGTCGAGGGAGGCTGGCTCCAGGTGACTTTCGATCTGGTGGCCGACAAGGCCGGTGGGCGACAGGCTGCCGAGCGGATCGCCTACTTCCTGGCCGCGCACGACCTCGACGACAGCAGCGCGACACCGGGCGGCAACGTGCTGGTCGACGGCAACCCCGCCGGCGGCGCGTCGGTGCATGTCGACTATCCCGGCGCTGACGACAAGCCGGTCGGCACGCTCGGCACAGCGAAATATGTGCCGGGGCGCAACTACGGCGTCCGCGTGACGAACGCTGGCGGCAACAAGTTCCTGCTCGAACAGCTGATCGACGGCGTGCCCGACGAGAAGCCGCTGACGCTCGAGGCGGCCGACCTGCCCGATGGCGCGTTTGGTTTCGAGTATTGCTGCGGACGCAGCTTCGTGGTCGACAACGTGCGCGTCGAGCAAGGCGCGGCGTCGGCCGAGGGCCAGGCCCGCGAGCTGGCCGAGCAGCTTCGCGCCCGGCAAAAAGAACTCGACGGGGCTATTAAGGCTGCCAACGGACGGCGCGGCACCCAGCCCGGCAAGATTGCCTGGGTCAACGACCGTTCGGCAACCGCTCCCGACGTGTTCCTGCTCGAACGGGGCAATCACGGCGCCCGGGGCGAAAAGGTCTGGCCCAGCCGGCTGGCGGCCCTCAGCGAAGCTGCCACTGCGCTCGAAATCAACCCGCCGTTCCCCGGCGCGCAGTCGACCGGCCGGCGACTGGCGTGGGCCCGCTGGCTCGTCGAGCCCGGCTCGCGACAAGCCGCGCTCGTGGCCCGGGTGCAGGTCAACCGGATCTGGCAGCATCATTTTGGCGCGGGCATCGTGCCTACGACCGAAAACCTGGGGGTCAGCGGCGCGGCGCCCTCGCATCCCGAGTTGCTCGAATTTCTGGCCTGGCGTTTCATCGACTCGGGCTGGAGCACCAAGGCCCTGCACCGGTGGACCTTACCTTCGGCCCCCAACCCCCAATCGAGCGGGCCGCAACCCCCCGGGTTGAAGTTCGCCCCGAACATTCGCTGCTTTTGCGGGTCCCCGCCCACCCGGCCCGCGCCGGGGGCCTTGCCGGCCCCGATGCTGGCCGTGACCGGGCAGGGGGAGGAAACGCCCGGTGGCCGCTACACACCCACGTCGCGCGACGAGCTGGGCGAGGTGGTGGTCAAGCCCGACACGCCTGGCAGAAACCGCCGCTCGCTGTACTTGCAGCAGCGCCGCACGCAGATGGTCAGCCTGCTCAACGTGTTCGACACCCCGACGATCGTATTCAACTGCGTGCAGCGTCCCAATTCGACGATGCCGCTGCAGTCGCTGAGCTTGCTGAATTCTGACTTCGTCGTCGATCAGGCCCGACACCTGGCCGTGCGCTTGCAAAAGGAGGCTGGCCCAAGCGAGCGCGAACGATTGGTGCTGGCTTACCAGTTGGCGTTCGGCCGCCCGGCCAGCGACGAGGAAATCTCGGCAGCAGGCGGGTTTATCGCTCAGCAACAGGCTCACTACGCCCAGCAGCCCGAGACCGACGCCAAGGCTTGGACCGACTTTTGCCAGATGCTGCT
>CAZPED010000661.1:0-2388 GCA_964585335.1 uncultured Planctomycetaceae bacterium
TTGAACTGCGCCCACACCGGGAACTCGCGGGCGGCCTGTTTCAGGTAGGGCAGGTCCGTAAAGGGCCGCATCGATGCGATGCCTAGCCCGGCCAGCTGCGCGCGGGCGGCGTCGAAATCGAACTGGCACTCCAGGTGGTGCATGCCGGCCTCGAGAAAGGCTTCGCCGTGCAGCTGGCACCATAGCCCGACGGTGCCCAGCTCCTCGCGGGGGGCCAGTCCCTGATGGGCGAAGTCTCCCGCGATTTCCTCGGGCGAAAGATCGACGTCGGCGAAGATAACGATCCGGGCGTCGGGTTGTTCGAGCACCTGGGCCCCCCAGCCCGCCTCGCGGCCGCCGTAGAAGCGCTCGCGGCACTCAAAACCCAGCAGTTCGAGCGTGGCAACGAGATCTGCGAAGTGCTCGCGGCTGGAACGAAAGGTGTGGTGGTCGTGATTGGCCCAACCTATGCCCAGCCGGTGTTGCCGTTGCCACTGCAGCTGGCCGGCCCGATTGCGATGTTGCCAGTACGCCCGCTCGGCCGAAAAGAACAGGTCGCAGGCCCAATCGGCTCCCAAGTCGGCGACAGCCGAGCGAATCAGGTTGCTGGCGTGCGCGAAGCCCGCCCGGGGATTGTCGAACGCGCGGCGGCGGAGGCGGAATCGGTCCAGGTGCCAGGGGGCCAGCGCCAGCTTGCGGTCCGAGGGCTGAGGCGCCGTCAACTGCGCGCAACCGTGGCGTTCGACGACTAACAACTCCATGTCGGCCCGAGCATTGACGCAGGCCGAGCGCAGTGGTCCGCCGGTGGGGCCTTTGATGGCCACACGGTCATCCAACTCGTGAGCGGTGAGAAAGTCGGTGACCGACTCGACCCGCAGCGCCAGTCGCCGCGTGGTTGAGGTCGACGTGCGGATATTTGGGAACAACCCCTGGGCGTGCCGCCACTCGGTCGCTGGGTCGCCATGCGTCGCGGTAAAACCGAGCGCGGCCAGGTGGTCATCGAGGCCAGCCGCCGTGGGCAGCTGAAAATAGTCGACCAGGTCGATCAGCCGCACACCTGCCTCGGCGAGCAGGCGGCCGGCAAAGTCGGTCAGAAACCTGCTGGCGCTGAGGTGCTCGCCCAGCATTTTCTCGACAAATTCAGCGGCTGCCGGCTGCGGCTGCCAGCGAAACCGCGCGAGTATGTCGTGCAGGTGCGTGTTCATGGCGAGGGCCTCTCCCGTTGGGCAACCCGCGCGAGCGATCCGATCGCTGGCCGGGGGCGTATAATGGTTAGTGCGGCTTCGCTCGAACGCTCACATCATTATATTCCGCCAACCGCGCGGAAAAGCGAAGGCCAGTTTCTCCTCGACAGGCGGACGTGTGCCATGCACAAGGTGCTCTTACTCGGCGCGGGAAAAATCGGCCGCATGGTCGCCAGGTTCCTTTCGTCGAGCAGACAATACGATGTTCTGGTGGCCGACGTCAGTCCCCGCGCACTCGAACGGGTGCGCGCCCAGTCGGGTGTCGAAACCCGGCAGATCGAGGCCGAGCAGCACGACCAACTGCTCGATGCCATGCGCGGCCGGGCCGCCGTGATCTCGGCCCTCAGCTATTCTCACAATCCGCTGGTGGCCCAGGCGGCACTGGAAGCCGGCGTCAGCTATTTCGATCTGACCGAAGACATCGCCACCACGCGGCGCGTGCGCGAGATTGCCGAAAGCGCCCGGCCCGGGCAGATTTTCATGCCGCAGTGCGGCCTGGCGCCAGGTTTCGTTTCGATCGTGGCGCAGCACTTGACCGGTTCGTTCGATACCCTCGACACGGTCTATATGCGCGTAGGCGCGCTGCCGCAGTTTCCCTCCAACGCGCTGATGTACAACTTGACCTGGTCGACCGACGGCCTGATCAACGAATACTGCAATCTTTGCGACGCGATTCATGACGGCCAGCGGATCAGCGTGCTACCGCTCGAGGGGATCGAGCACTTCTCGCTCGACGGCGTGCGCTACGAAGCGTTTAACACCTCGGGCGGCCTGGGCACCTTGTGCGATTCGCTGGCCGGACGCGTCCGCGAGCTCAACTATAAGACGATTCGCTACCAGGGACATCGCGATTATGCGGCCTTTCTCGTCAACGAACTGCGACTGCGCGAGCGCCGCGACTTGCTGAAGAACATTCTGGAAAACGCCATTCCAGTGACCTACCAGGACGTCGTCGTCGTGTTTTGCACGGTCTCGGGCTGGCGCAACGGCCAACTCGTGCAAGTCAGCGATGCCCGCAAGATCTACGGCCACAAGCTCAACGAGGAGAATTGGAGCGCGATTCAGATCACGACGGCCTCGGGAGTTTGTGCCGTGGTCGACATGCACTGCCAGGGGCAACTGGCGGGCACGGGGTTCATGCGGCAAGAGCAGGTCGAGCTGGGGG
>CAZPED010000662.1:0-2380 GCA_964585335.1 uncultured Planctomycetaceae bacterium
AAATGAAGACTTCGATCCGAACTGGCGCCCGGCGCCGGGTCAGCATATCGAAAAAACCAACTTGTCGGCGGTGTACTTCAGCCAGGTCGATGAGCGTTGGACTGTGACGATTTCGACGCCGATCGTGACCGAGGAGGAAGACGACAAGGAGGGGGTCTTTCTGGGCGTGATCGGCCTGTCGGTCGAGGTGCATCGTTTCATGGCCGAGCAACAAGAGGCCAAGAGCAATCGTCCGTTCGCCGTGCTGGTCGATTGGCGAACCGGGCCGAACCGGGGGCTGATCTTGCAGCATCCGCTGTTCGACAAGTTGCTGGACGAGAACAAGCAGGTGCCGGAGCGGTTTCGCGATTACCGCTTGCAAAAAGATGATCTGCCCGACACGACCGCCCGGCGCGAGAACTACATCGATCCCCTGGCCATCGATCCCCTGGGCAAGGAGTATGACCAGCATTGGCTGGCTGACAGTTTGCCGGTGGAGATTCGCGACGGCCAGACCGGCTGGGTGGTGATCGTGCAAGAGTCGTACCAGGGGGCGATTGGCCGCACGCTATCGCACTTGCGGCGGAGCTTGCTGACGAGCGGGCTGATCGCCATTGGGCTGATTGCCGCGCTGTCGGCCGGCTTGTGGGCCTTCGTGCTGCGTTCGGTCAATGAGCCGGCCAGGGCGGCGCTACGGGCAGCGGCCAACGACGAGGGAGCAGCGACATGAAGCGCTGCGCCCGTAGTGAAGGAGCGTTGAAGTGGCCGACCTGATTGCGCAAGGAGCCGACGCGCAGCATCGCTGGCGGCGCAGCTTGCTGGCCGGACGCCCGGTGACGCTGGGCCGCGCGCCCAATTGCTGGCCTACATCGTGGGACGACCGGGTGAGCCGACAGCACGCCGAAATCCTGTGGGATGGCGAGCGGCTGAAGATTCACCAATTGCCCGGCGCGCGCAATCCGATCTTTCTCAAGGGGCGCCCGTGCTCCGACTTCGAGATCGTGCCGGGCGAGCACTTCGTGATCGGCGAGACCACGTTCACGCTGGCCGACGACCGGGTGAACGTGTCGCTCGACGTGCCGCAGCCGGTGCAGCAGCAAACGTTCAGCTCGCAATACCTGCAAAAGCTGCAGTTCCGCCACGCGGGCGCGCACATCGAGGTGTTGGGGCGGCTGGCCGAGGTGATCTCGGGCGCGACGAGCGATTCGGAACTTTCCGTCCGGCTGGTGAATCTGCTGCTGACCGGTCTGCCGCGAGCCGGCGCGGCGGCGCTGGTGCTCGTGCGCGATCCGGAGGTCGAGCGGCCGCACATCGAAGTGCTGCACTGGGACCGGCGGCTGATGACGACCGGCGAGTTTCAGCCGAGCGAACGACTGATTCTGGACGCGATTCGCCGCCGCGAGAGCGTATTGCACGTGTGGAACGCGGCCGACAAGGGGGCCAGCTCGGCCTTTACGGTCAGCCAGGGCGTCGACTGGGCGTTCTGCACGCCCGTGGGGGGCAAAGCCTGTCAGGGCTGGGGCATCTATGTCGCCGGGCGGTTTAGCGATGACCTGTCGACGCCGGTCGACATTTCCGATCCCAGCGATCTGCGAGACGATTTGAAATTCACCGAACTGGCGGCCACGACGCTGGCCGCGCTGCGCGACGTGCGGCTGCTCGAACGCCAGCGAGCCGGGCTGAGCCAGTTCTTCTCGCCCGTGGTGCTCGAAGCCATTCAAGGCGCCGATCCCGAGGTGGTGCTGGCGCCGCGGGAGACGGAAGTCTCGGTGTTGTTTTGCGACTTGCGCGGCTTTGCCCGGCATTCGGAACGTTCGAGCGAGGACCTGCTGGGCCTGCTCAATCGGGTCAGCCAGGCCTTGGGCGTGACGACGCACCAGATTCGCGAGCAGGGGGGAGTGCTGGGCGATTTTCATGGCGACGCGGCCATGGGCTTTTGGGGCTGGCCGCTGGCGCAGCCCGACGCCGCGGTGCGCGCTTGCCTGGCGGCGTTGGCCATTCGCGCCGAGTTCGCCGCCGCCGCGCGGCGCGTCGACGATCCGCTGGCCGATTTTCGCGTGGGCATCGGCATTGCCACGGGGCGGGCCGTGGCCGGCAAGATCGGCACGGTCGACCAGGTAAAAGTCAGCGTGTTCGGCCCGGTGGTCAATTTAGCTTCGCGATTGGAAAGCATGACCAAGACGCTGCAAGCGCCGATCCTGATCGACGAGCGCACGGCCATCGTAGTGCGCAACCGTCTGGCGCCCTCGGCGGCGCGGCTGCGCCGCGTGGCGGTGGTCAAGCCGTATGGCCTCGACCGCAAGCTCGAAGTGACCGAACTGCTGCCACCCGAGAGTGAAGACCCGACGCTGACGAATCAGAACATTGCCGATTACGAGCAAGCGCTCGACGATTTGATTGC
>CAZPED010000663.1:0-2360 GCA_964585335.1 uncultured Planctomycetaceae bacterium
AAGCGCTGATTCGCACGATTACCGAGCGTGTCATGGCGGCGTTGGCAGGCAAGTAAGACATCAGTCCCACCTTTACGGATACTCGTCACGCATGAAAGTCAGCATTATCGGCGGCGGTGGGCTGGTCGGCTCCTGCACTGCGTTCGCCCTGCAAACCGGCCGCATCGCTCGCGAAATCGCCCTGCTCGACGCCAACACCGAGCTGGCCTCGGGCCAGGCCCTCGACCTGTTGCACGGCGCCAGCCTGATGGCCGATCAGGTCATCACCTCGGGCGGCTACGAGCACATCCCCTCGACCGACTTGATCTGCATCACGGCCGGCTTGCGGCGCAAGCCCGACGAAAGCCGGCTGGACCTGATCAATCGCAACGTCGACCTGTTTCTCGACATCCTGAAGAACATCCAGCAGGCCGGCTACAAGAAGGACGCCACCGTGTTGGTCGTGTCGAACCCGGTCGACGTACTGACGTACCTGGCGGCCCAGCGGCTCGACTTGCCCCGCGAGCGGGTGATCGGCCTGGGTACCCAGCTCGATACGATTCGCTTCCGGGCGCTGATTGCCGCGCAGCTCAAGGCTCCCCCGACACAAGTCAAAACGCTGATCCTGGGCGAACACGGCGATAGCATGGTGCCCATCTGGTCGAGTGCCACGATTGCAGGCCTGCCGCTGGAGAAGTTCCCCGGCTGGAACGCTCACCTGGCCGGCGAACTGTTCACCCGCACCAAGGGCTCGGGGGCCGAGGTGATCAAGAAGAAAGGTGGCGCCGGTTTTGCAGTGGGCCTGGCGATCCAAGAGGTCGTCGAGGCGATCGCCCTCGATCGGCACGCCATTCTGCCCGTGTCGAGCGTGCAGCAAGGCTGCTACGGCATTCGCGACGTGGCGCTGTCCGTGCCCACGGTCGTCGGTGCTAAGGGCGTGGTTGCCACTCACGAGATCGAGCTCTGGCCAAAGGAAGTGCAGGCCCTGCGCAAGAGCGGCCAGGTGCTGCGGCAAACCATCGACACGGTGCTCGACCGTCTGCGCAAGAACGGCTAAGCCACTGAACGGATCATCGACCGAGAACTCGTCATGCAAAAATCCCTCGACCGCAAGCTGGCCGCCATCCACGCCGATCCCTCGGGCAGCAAGGACTTCATCCTGGCCGACGCCAAGGATGCCGACATGGCATTTGGCATCGGCTCGCCGGGCCGCTCGCCCGAGATGCACGCCGGCGAAGGCCGCATGCGCACGCTGGCCGAGTACCGCGAGAACATCCGCCAGATCACTCGGCAGGGGCTGGTCGACATCATGTTGATGTCAGCTTCCAGCAACGATGCGCTGACGATTGGCGAACGATTGTTCGAAGGTAGCCACGTCACGCCCGCTGCCCGGGCCAACGACGCCAGCGACATCTTCGCAGTGCGGCATGGCCGCTACGTGGCCGAGCCGTCGCAGCCCTTCCGCACCGCCCTGCTGGATCACATTCAGTGCGGGCACGTCGACTGCGAGCCAGGCGAACGCTCGCGCGGGGCCAATCTGGGCCTGTACAGCGTGACGTTCAACAACCGGCTCGAGGACGACCTCGTGGCTCTCGAAGCCTATCGGGCCTTTCGCGAGGAGGCCGAACGCAAAGGTTTTCGGCATTTCCTCGAGATCTTCGACCCCAACGCTCCCGAAGGCCTGTCGTCGGAGACCACGCCGCAATACATTAACGACTGCATCGCTCGCACGCTCGCCGGCGTGGCTGGGCCCGGCCGTCCCGTGTTTCTGAAGATCGTCTATCACGGTCCGCGAGCGATGGAAGAGCTGGTCGCCTACGACCCTCACCTGGTGGTGGGCATTCTCGGCGGCGGCGCCGGCACCACCTACGACGCGTTCAAGCTGATTGGCGAGGCCCAAAAGTATGGCGCCCGAGCGGCGCTGTTTGGCCGCAAGATCAACAACGCCGAATGCCAACTGGCATTTGTCGAATTTCTGCGAAGGATCGTCGACGGCGAAGTCACGCCCGAAGAGGCCGTGCGGGCTTACCACGGCGTGCTGCAGCAACTCAAAATCAAGCCGCAGCGTTCGCTGGCCGACGACATGCAGTTGCAAAGCGGCGTGATGAGCTATGGCGGCTCGCACACCGTGACAGTGCCGGCCGGGGTACCTCAATCGAGCGCACCGGCAAAGAACAAGCACGATTGCGGCTGCGGGGGCCCCGATCCCAATCAATGTCATTGCCACGACAAGGGGCACCAGCACGCCCCCGCGAAATCGGCCGAGCCCGACTTTGCCAAGAGGACGCGAGCCGAGAAGCTGGCCTACAACAAGGCCAAGCGCGACCGGATTTTCGGTTAATCGATCGTGCAGCGTGTGCGCTGAGCCGCCAACTTGGCCA
>CAZPED010000664.1:0-2360 GCA_964585335.1 uncultured Planctomycetaceae bacterium
GGGCATTATCTGGCCTACTCGATCTATCACGACCTGGTGGCCACGCCGGCCGAGAAGCAGGAGATTGCCCAGTACGTGACGCGGATCACCGATCATATTCTCGACAACGGCCTGTACTACATCGGTCCGCCGGGCAAGCCGACGACCTGGGGCGTCTGGGCGCCGGAGAAACTCAACGGCGACTTGCGGCGCTTCGGCGATCGTGGCTTGAACTCGCTCGAACTGCTCTCGCACCTGAAAGTGGCCGAGGTGATCACGGGCAATCCTCGTTACACGGAGAAGCTCAAGGAACTAATTGACAAGCACAGTTACCACATCAACACGGTGGGGCAGAAGCAGGTGTGGCCGGCCGAAATGGTGAACCACAGCGACGACGAGCTGGCGTTCTTGTCGTACTATCCATTGCTGATTCACGAGCGCGATCCGAAGCTGCGCGAGGTGTACCTGGCGAGCATCCGTCGCTCGTGGCTGATCGAGCGGCCCGAGCATAGCCCGCTGTTCAACCTGATTTACGGCGCGGCGCTGCAAGCCAGCAGTTGGACCGACCCGGCGAAGCGGCCCGACGCGGGGCTGGTGGCGCCGGTCGACTACGACCAGGCGGAGACGCTGGAGTGGTTTCGCGACGTGCCAGAAGACACGATTCGCTGGACCGTGGTGAACAGCGGCCGCCGCGACGTAACCATCGTGGGCACGAACCGATTTCGACGTGCGCGGTCGCAAGCGGTGTTGCCGGTATCGGAGCGGCCCGTGATGCGCTGGAACGGCGACCCCTACACGCTCGACGGGGGCGGCGGGGGACGTAGCCGCGAGGACGGCGTGGCCATCTTGCTGCCCTATTGGCTGGGACGCTGGCATCGGCTGATCGACTAGACGGCCTGCCCGGCTACCGGTGCTAGCGACGGCAAGTCGAGCTTGAACTACTTTATGGGAATTAATAATATAGGGTAATGAATCAAGTTACCCGACTTCCCAAACGTGCCGTTGCGGATAGCGCTCTGCACGGAGCGGCCCATGGCGCCACGGGCATCGAAGCACAGGCGCGCGACTTGGATGCGTCGCTGTTTGCCTTTGCCCGGCAAGTGCTCAGTCACGACGACGCGGCCTCGGATCTGCCGCTGCGGCAGCTGCGGATCTGCATCGCACTGGTCGATGGCCCGCGCTCGATGTCCTCGCTCAGTCGCGAGTTGAACGTATCGCTCAGCGCGATGACGCAAATTGCCGATCGGCTGGAGCGCGCGGGCATGGTCGAGCGGCATACCGAGGGTGGCGACCGCCGCGTGCGCAGCCTGGCGCTAACCGCGCGGGCCCGCAAGATGCTGCGGACCCGGGACGAAGAGCGGATTCGGCGTGTGGTGACGGTGCTCGAGCAGATGCCGGCCGAGACGCGGGGCGAGGTGCTGTCGGCAATGGCCGCGCTGCGCGATATTTGCCTGGCGGCCGAAGCGCGAGATTTCGAGTGACCCGATTGATAGGCGGATGAGACGACTATGCGAATTGTCATCTTATTATTGCTGGCGGCGGTCGTGGCCGGGGGCGCGGTGTATTATGCGCGCGGCCGCGCGGTCGAGGAGCCGGTCAGCTTTCGCACCGCCGAGGTGCAAAAAGGGAATTTGCTGATCACCATCGGCGCGACCGGAACGGTCGAGCCGCGCGACGTGATCGACGTGGGCGCGCAAGTGATGGGGCGAATCAAGGAGTTGGGCGTCGATCCGCGGGCGGCCACCGATCCGGCCCTGGCCGGCAAGCGCATCGACTACAACTCGCCCGTCGAAGAAGGCACGCTGCTGGCGCAGATCGACGACTCGCTCTATCGGGCCACGCGCAATCAGGCCAAGGCCGGGCTCGACCGCGCGCAGGCCGATCTGCTGCAGCTCAAGGCCAAGCTGGTGCAGACCGAGGCCGAATGGAAGCGCGCCCAGCGGCTGCGCGAATTGAAGCTGACCAGCCTGTCGGGGCTGGGAAGCAAGAACGGCAAGGCCGATGGCCCCACGATGATCAAGGGCATTTCCGATAGCGACTTCATTCTGGCCAAGGCCAACTACGAGGTGGCCCAGGCCAACGTGGCCGTCGGCGAATCGGTGGTCGAGCAGCAGCAGGCGACGCTCGACTCGGCTGAAACCAACCTGGGCTACACGCAGATCAAATCGCCCGTGCGAGGCACGATCATCGATCGCCGCGTCAACGTGGGGCAAACGGTCGTGGCCAGCTTGAATGCGCCCAGCTTGTTCCTGATTGCCAAAGACTTGCGGCAGATGGAAGTTTGGACCAGCGTGAACGAGGCCGACATCGGGCGGCTCAAGGTCGGGCACCCCGTGCGGTTTACCGTCGATGCTTTTCCGGGCGAAGAGTTCGAGGGGACG
>CAZPED010000665.1:0-2354 GCA_964585335.1 uncultured Planctomycetaceae bacterium
CTTACATCGACACCAACTCGATCAACGCCACGCCCGAGCTGCAAGCAGTGATCGACACGCTCAACACGCTCTCGGTGCCCGAGCAGCAGGCGGCGCTCGATGCCATGACGGCGCAAGTCAACGGCACGATGGCCCAGTTGAACGTTCAGGATATGACTTTCCTGTACGCGGTGCTGCGGCGGCGGGTCGGTTCGGCCTTTGCCGCCGGCGGCCTGGCCGGCAACAGCACGGGCGGCGGCTTCTTGGCCGGAGGCAATGCGAGCGCCGGGGGCGCCACGATCACGCCGGTCAGTCTGAAGTCGGGCAGTTCGGCCCCGGGATATGTCACGCCCACGGCCAATTGTCAGTCGTGCCCGAGCTGGGGCGGTTGGATGGCCGGCTTCGGCTTTGGCGGCAACGGTTCGAGCGATGGCAATGCCGCTGGGGGCGTGTTCAACTCGGGCGGCACGATGGCCGCCATCGAACGTCCGCTGGACGAAAACAACCTGCTGGGCTTCTTTGGCGCCTATGCCAACCTGGGCTTGCGGCTGACGGGTCTGCCGCAGTCGTCGTCGGCCAATCAGGGAGTCTTTGGCACGTACTATTTGCGCGACATGGGCCGCACCTACTTCCTGGCGGCTGGCTCGGCCGGCTTTACCGGCTACCGCGAGTCGCGCACGATGACCTTTGGCAACATCAACAGCACGGCCACGGGCAGCTACAGTGGCTGGAACCCCAGCGTGTACGTCGAAGACGGCCTGCGCTGGCAGGTTGGCCGCACCACGCTGCAACCCTATGCCGCGCTGCAATACATCTACGTGCGGCAGAATAGCTTCACGGAATCCGGCGCGGGCGTGCTCGACCAGACCGTGGCGGGAATCGACACGCACGCGCTGCGCGGGCTGTTGGGGTCGCGCGTCTCGCAAGTCTGGCAAACCAGCGCCGGCACGGCCTTCGTGCCCGAGCTGCGAGCGGCCTGGCTGCACGAGTTTCTGGCGCCCAGCTCGACGCTCAACGCGGTGTTCGCCCCCGTGGGCGGCGCCAGCTTTGCGGCCCAGGGCTTGAACTTTGGCCGCGACTGGGCCTGGCTGGGCGCGGGCACGCAGTACGTGATGAACCAGAACGTCAGCCTGTTTGCCAACTACGATCTGCTGTTCAACGTTCGCGAAGCCTGGAACGCCGGCTCCGGCGGCGTGCAGTTCACGTGGTAGCATCCTCGCCTGTGGCCGCCCCTGTCCGGCACGACTTTCGCCGTCGAATCGCGGCGCAACCCGGCAACAACGCGGCACAGATTGCCAGGGCCGTGGAGCTGGGTTCGGGCACGAGCGCGACGTTGTCGACCAGCAGCTGACCGGAAGACGAAACGCCAGCGAGCGTGTGAAAGTCGAGCACGAGCGCCAGGCGCACGTGCATGTCGGGGGCTGGCAGGTTCGCGAAGGCGTGAATGCCCAGTCCGTTGACGTGCCCGTCGAGGCCTACGCCGGTTGCTTCGCCCGGCTGATTCTCGAAGTGCAGCGTGTGCACGATTGTCGTATTGGTGTCCAGATTCAGCACTAGCACGTCGAGCGTATCGACGACGTCAGGTTCGCCCGGCGCGACCCGCGACGACGCGGCAAAGCCGATGTCGAAGGTTAGTCTGGTGGCGTTGCCGGTGTAAAAGTCCTGCGATAGCGAACCTGCGTAGTGGCCAGCCACGGTCGTGGCGAAATGCACTTCGCCGGCCAGGTTGCCTTTCACAGTGGTGACGTCGGTGCTGGCGGGAATGCTGAGCGGCGGAATCAACAGGTTGGAATCCCAGCCGGTGAGATCACCGCTCTGGAATTTACCGTTGATGACGCCCGCGGGGGCCGTGGCGGTCAACAGCAGGCCGCAGAGAAGAAGAATTGGCGTGCCGCGCGGAAACGATCCTGAACGCCGACGCGAACGAAAGGCGTGGCCATGAGCCACGACGGCGATGAATCGGTGCATTAGCGTCTCCTCACGAAGCGTGTGTGGTGACAGAACCGAATCTTGCAAACGACGTTGACCCTGCGGGCCCGACATCAGGCGCGATCAACTGGATTATAACTCGCCGCGCGATGAGCAACGCCTGCCTTGGGGTGAATTCCGCTCGACTGTTTCGCGCGTTCGAAAACGGTGGGCAAACACCTGACTTCGGGAACGCCAGGGGCAAGTGATCATCGCTCCGCCACCTCCTCCGACGGGAGATACTCGCCATGAAAACTAAACGGAATGTGATGGGGCGCTTCGGCGCGGGCCAGCTCCTGGAAGGTTGACGCACTGAGAATGAGCAGAAACGACACGCCGCGGCGGGTATTGAGCACCACGGAAAGAATGACGCCGTCGTCCTCGCTGGCCACCGCAGGCGCGGGCAC
>CAZPED010000666.1:0-2351 GCA_964585335.1 uncultured Planctomycetaceae bacterium
CTCGAACTGAAGTCGAAAATCAAGCGACTGGGTCGCGCCAGCGGGGGCGTGCTGATCACCGGCGAAAGCGGCACCGGCAAGGAGTTGATCGCCCGGGCGCTGCACCATGCCAGCCCCCGCGCCGACCGGCCGATGCTCTGCGTCAATTGCGCGGCGATACCGCCCGACTTGATGGACAGCCAGTTGTTTGGCCACAAGGCCGGCTCGTTCACCGGCGCCGATCGCGACCACGTCGGCTACTTCCAGCAGGCCGACCTGGGCACGCTGTTTCTCGACGAAGTGGGCGAAATGACCCTGGAAGGTCAGGCCAAACTGCTGCGCATTCTGGAAGGGCACCCCTTTCTACCCGTGGGCGCGCAACAAGAAGTGCGCGTCGACGTACGGGTAATTGCCGCGACGAATCAGGACTTGAAGACCTACGTGCGCGAGCGAAAGTTTCGCCAGGACCTGTACTACCGGCTGGCCGTGTTCGAGCTGAGCGCGCCGCCGCTACGCCAGCGCGGCGAAGATATTGCCTTGCTGGTCGACTTCTTTCTCGACCACTTTCGCCGGCAGCACGGCCGCCCGACCCTGAAGCTGTCGCCAGCGGCGCGCGAAAAGCTGTTGGGCTACCAGTGGCCCGGCAACGTGCGGCAACTGCGCAACGTAATCGACAGCGCCGTGGTGCTGGCCGAGGACCCGGAGATTTCGGCTCTCGACCTTGGCTTGCACGATGCGGTCGACGGCGAATTAGAATCGCTGCGAATGAAGGACTGGGAAAAACGGCTGATCAGCGAGGCGCTGCGGCGTGCGGGGGGCAACGTGCCCGAGGCGGCGGGAATGTTAGGCATTGGGCGGGCAACGCTGTATTATAAGATCAAGCAATACGAGCTTGCCCACTAACGCCTCCCCCAAAGCCCCTCGCCAGGTAAACCCGCCATGAATCGCCGTCCGCACTTGGCTCTCGCGCTACTGGTCTTGGCCACGTCGACCGCTCGTCTTTCGGCCCAGGAGTGGACCCGTTTTCGCGGACCTGACGGATCGGGTCAAAGCGATGCGCAGAACATTCCTGTCGCCTGGACCGCCGACGATTACTTGTGGAAGACCAGGTTGCCGGGCATCGGCCATTCGTCCCCCGTGCTGTGGGGCGAAAAGATCTTTCTGTTGAGCGCCGATCCGGCCAACGGCACGCGTCATGTTCTGTGCGTTTCGGCCGTCAACGGCAAGTTACTCTGGCAGCAGAGCTATCCAGCCACGACCCACGCACTGCACACCCAAAACAGTTTTGCTTCGAGCACGCCCACGGTCGACGCCGACCACGTTTACTGCGCCTGGGGCACACCAGCCGAACTGACCGTCATGGCGCTGAAGCACGATGGCAGCCAGCAATGGCGCGCGAGCCTGGGTCCGTTCGTCAGCCAACACGGCTTTGGCGCTTCGCCCATTCTGCACGAAGACCTGTTAATTGTGCCCGACGAGCAGGACGGCGAAAGCTTTTTGTTCGGCATTGACCGTATGTCGGGCAAAACCCGCTGGAAAGTGCCCCGCAAGGCGCTCGACAAGCAGAACACGACCTACGCGGCGCCGTTCATTTACCGCCCCGCCACGGGGCCGGCGCAATTGATCCTCAGCAGTTGGGCGCACGGCGTGTGCAGCTTGAACCCGCAGTCAGGGGAGACGAACTGGGAGGCCCCCGTGCTGGAGCGGCGTCCCGTGGGCTCGCCGATCCTGGTCGACGGATTGATTCTGGCCAACTGTGGCGAAGGGAGCGGCAACAACACGGTGGTCGCCCTGCGGCCGTGTACTTCGCCCGGGCAAGCGCCCGAAGTGGTGTACAAGCTCGGCAAAACCACTTCGCCCTATGTGACGACGATGGTGGCCAAGGGGACACTGGTCTTTCTTTGGGGCGACCGCGGCGTCGTCAGCTGTATCGATGGACTGACCGGCGACGTTCGCTGGAGCAAACGCGTTGGCGGCAACTACTCCAGCTCGCCGGTGCGCGTGGGCAACGCGATTTACGGGGTGTCGGCCGATGGCGAGGTCGTGACGCTGGCGGCCTCTGAGCAATACGAGGTCCTGGGTCGCAGCCCGCTGGGCGAAGGCACACGGGCCACGCCCGCCGTGGCTGGCGGCTGCATGTACTTCCGCACCGAATCACAACTGTTCGCCATCGGCCCCAAGTAGTCGCCCCGACCACCCCTGACAGTCGGCTCCGCGCACTTTTCGCAATACCAGCCGTTCGACTGGTTCTTAGCAGGTGCCTACCTTGTCGAATCACGAACTGGAAGCCGCCGTGGCGCAAGCCCTGGCACTGCACCAGTCGGGCCGGCTGGCCGAGGAATTGGCGAGTGTCGTGAGGAGAGCCGAGCGCG
>CAZPED010000667.1:0-2346 GCA_964585335.1 uncultured Planctomycetaceae bacterium
GCCAAGTGGCGGGTCGCGGGCATGCTACTGATAATCATTCTTTGCGCCGCCGCGGCAACGCGCGGCGCCGACGACTTGCTGATTGCCGACTTCGAAGGCACTGACTACGGCAATTGGACGACAACGGGCAACGCCTTTGGCCAGGGACCGGCCCAGGGAACGCTGGCGGGTCAAATGCCCGTTAGCGGCTTTCAAGGTCATGGGCTCGTCAATTCGTTCCTGGGGGGCGATGGGCCGACTGGCACGCTCACTTCGCCCCCGCTGCGCGTCGAGCGCAAGTACATCCAGTTCCTGCTCGGCGGCGGCAACCACCCGCAAGAGACCTGCGTCAACTTACTGCACGAGGGCAACGTCGTGCGCACGGCAACGTTCGACTCGGGCGAGGGGAGCGAACATCTCGAACCGCGCGCTTGGGATGTCAGCGAGCTGGCCGGAAAAATGGTCCGCATCGAAATCGTCGATCGCGCCAGCGGCGGCTGGGGACATGTCAACGTTGATCAGATTGTCCAAACGGATATGCACCTGCCTGGCTGGCAGCTCAACCCTGCGCGCAGCCTGACCGTGAGTCACCGCTATCTGCACCTGCCCATCAAAAACGGCGCCGCCAAGCGCAAGGCGCGCATCGTCGTCGCTGGCAAAGCCGTGCGACATTTCGACGTCGAGCTGGCCGACCGGCAGCCCGACTGGTGGGCGTTTGTCGACGTTTCGGCCTGGCGCGATCGACCGCTCAGCATCGAGGTGGATCGATTGCCCGAAGGATCCCAGGCGCTCAGCCAGGTGACCGCCGCCGATCGGCCCACGCCCCATCCGACAGCCGATTACCGCGAGCCGCTCCGGCCGCAATTTCACTTCTCGGCGCTGCGCGGTTGGTTGAACGACCCCAACGGGCTGGTGTACTTCGACGGTGAGTATCACTTGTTCTTCCAACACAATCCGTACGGCTGGAACTGGGGAAACATGCACTGGGGACATGCCGTCAGTACTGACCTGGTGCACTGGCGGCAACTGCCCATCGCGCTCTATCCCGACGAGCTGGGCACCATGTTCTCGGGCTCCGCCGTCGTCGATTGGCATAACACGGCCGGATTTCAAACCGGCCGGCAGCCCGCCTTGGTGTGCATTTATACGGCCGCCGGCAACCCATTTACGCAGTGCCTGGCCTACAGCAACGACCGCGGCCGCACCTGGAACAAGTATGCTGGCAATCCCGTGCTGAAGCAGCTGGCCCCCGGCAACCGCGATCCCAAGGTGCTCTGGCACGAGCCGACGGGCAAGTGGCTGATGGCCTTATACCTCGACCGCAATGATTTTGCCCTGTTCAACTCGCCCGACCTCAAGCACTGGACCGAACTGAGCCGGCTGACGATTCCCGACACAATCGAGTGTCCGGAGTTCTTCCCAATTGCGCTCGAAGGCGAGGTCGGCCAATCGCGGTGGATCTTCTACGGCGCCAACGGCCACTACCTGGTGGGCAGCTTCGACGGCCGGAAGTTCACGCCGCAAACCGGGCCGCAAGAGCTGCATCACGGCAATTGCTTTTACGCCTCGCAAACTTACACCGACATCGCTCCCCAGGACGGCCGCCGAATTCTGATTCCCTGGGGCCAGGTGGCGCTGCCCGGCATGCCGTTCAATCAGATGATGGGGCTGCCAGTCGAACTGACGCTGCGCGCCCACGGCGACCCGCAGCGTTTGATGGTCCAGCCCGCGCGCGAGCTGGAATCGCTGCGCGGCCAGGGTCGGCAATTCGCGGCCAAGGCATTACAACCCGGCGACAACCCGCTGCAGGGCGTCGATGCCGACCTGGTCGAAGTCGTGGCCGAAATCGATCCGGGCCAGGCCGAACAAATCCGCTTCAGCCTGCGCGGCGTCGAAGTCGTGTGCGACGTGCGTGGCGGCACGGTGCGCTGTCTTGACAAGCAGGCCGCGCTGCCGCTCGTCGACGGACGCATTCAACTGCGGATGCTGCTCGATCGGGCCTCGCTCGACCTGTTTGGCGCCGGCGGCGCCACGTATATGCCCATGGGGGTGATCGTGGCGGCTGAAAACCGCGCGCTGGCACTCACCGCCAGCGGCGGTGCGGCGACCATTCGCCGGTTGGTCGTCTACCCGCTAAGGTCGGCTTGGACCGAACAGTCGGGCCTGTAAGCCGCGCCCTGGGCGATTGACGACGTTGCAGCTACTGGAGCCAGGTGCTGAGCATTTGCCCCACCGCCAGCCCGACGGCGGTGCCAATCGTGTAGCCCCAGATGCCGATCAGCAGTGCCGGCAGCACGAGCTTGGACCAGCCCATCGAAATAGCCATGGCCGCGGCCGTGGGCGGTCCGCCCAACGAAGCATTGACTG
>CAZPED010000668.1:0-2345 GCA_964585335.1 uncultured Planctomycetaceae bacterium
ACGTGTTCTGGGAAGTGATGCTGCTGCCGATGTACTTCCTGATCGGCGTGTGGGGAGGTCCGCGGCGCGAGTACGCCGCGATCAAGTTCTTCCTCTACACGCTGCTCGGCGGCGTGTTCATGCTGATCGCCATCCTGATGCTGTACTTCAACAGCGATCTGACGAAGCTGAATGCCCAGCAATTAGCGGCCGCCGCCGTGACGGGCGACACGCTGGCCGGCGTCGAGGCCGAACTGGCCAAGCCCGAGGCACAGCGCCAGCCGATCCACACGTTCAACATTCTCGCTCTGCAACAGCTGGGCCAGCACACCGACGCGTTCAGCGGCGAGCTGTTTCTGGGCAAGTCGCTGCAGTGGTGGGCCTTCCTGCTGCTGCTGGTCGGTTTCGTGATCAAGGTGCCCTCGGTGCCGCTGCACACCTGGTTGCCCGACGCGCATGTCGAAGCCCCCACGCCCATCTCGATGATTCTGGCCGGCGTGCTCTTGAAGCTGGGCGGATACGGCATCATTCGCATCTGCTATCCCATCTGCCCGCAGGCCGGCTACGACCTGGCCTACTTCGTCTGCGGCCTGGGCGTGCTCAGCATGCTCTACGGCGCGTTTGCGGCCCTGGCGCAGAAAGACTTCAAGCGGCTGGTGGCCTACAGCTCGGTGAGCCACATGGGCTACGTCGTGCTGGGCATCGGCGTCTGGAGCCTGGGCATGTGGGTGGCCGGCGAGAACAAGTTCAACCCCGACGCCTGGAAGATGGGCATGAACGGCGCCATGTTCCAGATGATCGGTCACGGCATCAGCTCGCCTGGCATGTTCTTTATGGTGGGCGTGGTTTACGATCGCGTGCATCACCGCAACCTGAACCAGTTCGGCGGCCTGTTCGCCAAGATGCCGGTCTACTCGGGACTGGCCCTGGGCATTTTCTTCGCCGGCTTGGGTCTGCCCGGCCTGTGCGGGTTCATCGGCGAAGTGTTCGTCACGCTGTCGGTCTGGAACTTCAACCACGTGCTGGCCGTGCTGTCGGCCTCGGTCGTGGTGTTCACCGCCGCTTACATTTTGTGGACGCTGCAACGGGTGTACCTGGGCCCCGAATACAAGGGTCCGCACGGCGACCACCTGACGCCGATGACGGCCCGCGAGTTGTCGATCGCGGCGCCGCTTTTGGCCTTCGCGATTTTCTTTGGCGTGTACCCGCAGGCCGTGTTCCGCTACATGACGCCCAGCGTCGATCAAACGGTCGACCAGCTTGTCGACTGGACCAAGCGCGACGAAGCGTCGCCGCGCCGCGAGGCGGCGGCCACGGCCGACGAGCGTGGCGTCCGCGACGATCGCCCCGTGTCCTGGCAGCCCGGCAGCGCGCCGGACCAGGTTGTTTCCGCCACTACCCTCGAAGCCGCTGGCAGCGAAAGTAGCCGATAGCCGTGAGCCTTTTCGACCTGATTGAATCGCTCGTTCGCGACACGCTGGCCAGCACCACGGCATTTCGTGGCGAGCTGACGCTCTGCGTCACCATCGTGCTGATGCTCCTGTTGCGCATCCCGCGGATCACGAGCCGCGTCGACTCGTTCTACGTGATGCTCGTTGGCTCGATCGTGGGGCTGTGGTACGTGGGGCCCTGGCATCCGCTCGAACAGCCCTCGGAGCTGTTCACCGGCTTGCTGGTCAACGACACGTTTACCGTGTACTTCCGCTCGCTGCTGTTTTTTTTCGTGGTGCTGTTCGCGATTTTCACGCGCATTTCGGGCGTGCCCGACCGCGACGCCGCCCCCGACGTCTACGTGCTCGTGCTGGGGGCGACGCTGGGCATGTGCCTGATGGCGTCGGCCAACCATCTGCTGATGGTCTTCCTGGGCGTGGAGATGGCCAGCGTGCCTTCGTACGCCCTGGCGGGGTTGCTCAAAGGCCGCCGCAGTTCCAGCGAAGCGGCGCTGAAATACGCCGTCTACGGCGCCGGAGCTGCGGGGATCATGCTGTATGGCATCAGTCTGCTGGCCGGCGTGCTGGGGTCGGTACACTTGCCGACTATGGCGATCCGCCTGGCCGAACTGCTGGGGCCCGCGCATGCCGAGCACGGCCTGACCGGCGGCACCCAAATGGTGCTGGCCCTGGGCGGGTTGATGGTGATGGTCGGCATCGCGTTTAAGCTTTCGGCCGTGCCGTTCCACTTCTGGTGCCCCGACGTGTTCGAGGGGGCCAGTGCCGAAGTGAACGCCTTCTTGTCCGTGGCTTCGAAGGCCGCGGCCCTGGCTCTGCTGGCCCGCGTGGCGATCGGGTTTGGCTACATCCCGGCGGCCTCGCCGACCGAACAGGTGGCTATGTTCAGCGTGGCTTCCGAGCAGCCCGCCGAAACGG
>CAZPED010000669.1:0-2333 GCA_964585335.1 uncultured Planctomycetaceae bacterium
GCCCGCGGTCAGAACAAGTAGGTATGTGCCAAGGAAAACAAAATCAGGATTCCGGTCACGTCGACGAACGTGGCCACAAACGGGCTGGAAGCGTAGGCCGGATCGAAGCCCAGCCGGCGAAACACCAGCGGCAGCATCGAGCCCACCAGCGTGCCCCATAGGCAGATCGCCGTGACGGCCTGCGAAATCACGAGCGCGAACATGCGCGGGTGCGAGCCCCCTAGCGAATCGGCCGGAGTCAAATAGCCGGCCACGAAGCCCATGACGCCCAGCGTCAGCCCCAGCGCAAGCCCGATGGCCAGTTCGTGCTTGACGACGCGCCACCAATCCGACGGCGCGATCTGCCCCAGGGCAATGGCCCGAGTGATGAGCGTGGCGGCCTGCGCGCCCGAGTTGCCGCCAGTGGCAATGCACAGCGGCACGAAGAACGTGAGCGCCACGATGTGCTGGATCGAGTCCTCGAAGCGCATCATCACGGCCAGCGTGAGCATTTCCACGATGAACAGCCAGGACAGCCAGACCGAGCGTTTGAGCCAGATCGTGCGCAAGCTGGCCTCGAGATAATGCTCGACGAGCGGCTCGACGGCGCCCATGCGATAGACGTCTTCTGTCGCCTCGGCCGTCACGACGTCCATCACGTCGTCGTGGGTGATGATGCCCAGCATGTGCCGCTGGCTGTCGACCACGGGTATGGCGTGCAAGTCGTAGCGGGCCACTTCCTGGGCCACTTTCTCCTGGTCGTCGGCGGCGTCGATCGTCACCAGGTCGCGCTCCATCAGGTCGGCCACCTTGGTAAACGGCTTGCCGATGGCCGAGAGCAGCTCGCGGGCCGACACCAGGCCCCGCAGGTGGTCGAATTCGTCGACGATGAACACGTAGTAGATCGTTTCCAGGTTCTCGGCCTGGCGGCCAATCTCCTCGAGTGCTTCGCGGACGGTCAGCCCCTCGCCGATCTTGGCATAGCTGGTGGTCATCATCGCGCCGGCCGTGCCTTCGGCGTACGCCCGCAGCCGCAAGATGTCGCGGCGCTCGGCGGGCGGCACGTAGGGCAACAGCTCTTCGACGCACTCGGGATCGACCGATTTGAGGATGTCGACCCGATCGTCGGGACGCAGTTCGCCGATCAGCTTGCCGATCAGCGAGGGATCGGACCCTTCGATGATCTCGACCTGTTTGTCGCGATCGAAATAGCTGAAGATGTCGGCCCGCGTGGCGTCGTCGGCGTGCTGCAGCACGGCCCAGGCCTCGGGGGCGGTGAGGCCTTCCATGAACTCGGCCGTCCGCGCGGCGTGCAGCGCGACGCAGAATTCCTGCAGCTCGGCCGCGTTGTTCTCGGCCAGCATTTCGCGCAGCTCGGGCAAGTAGAGCGTGTTGGTCATGAAAGGAACTCGCGGCACCAGCGGCGGGCAAAGTTGCCCGGGGCAGAATCCCTGAGTATCGGTTGGGGGCGAAAACGTGTCAAAGCCAAGTCCGCCCCCGTGGCAATTCTAGAAGCCGCGGCCAGCAGGCCAAACGGCCGCGGAATTGCCGTAAAAAAAGAAAAAGGGCGCCCCTCGCGGGACGCCCCTTCTCGTCTGCACACCTTCACCGATCCGCTTCTCGTGCAATTACTCTTTCAGCAGCACGAAGCGATTGGCGCCTGTCGGCACGCGCACCAACAGCAGCACGCCGTCCTTGAGCGACTCGTTCTTCGTGGCCGAAACAAAATCCTCGACCGTTTTCACCGGTTTCTTGCCGACTCGCAGCACCAGCATGCCTTCGCGCAGGCCCTTGTCGTAGCCCACCTTGGCCGGGTCGACCTTGGTGATCACGACGCCGTCGCCCTGGTAGCCGAACTGCTGGGCCTGAGCCTTGGTCAGCTCAGCCACTTCCAGGCCGAGGTCACTCGCATCGTAGGTGGCCTGCTCCTGCGGTTCCTTCGTGCCGGGCACGGCCTTGCGGTCGGCTACGCCAAACGTCTTGGGCATGGCCTCGGGCGTAACGCTCAGCGTCATCCGTTTGCCGTCACGCAGCACTTCCAGTTCCTGGGCCGTGTCGACCGGCAATCGCTCGACCAGGCCTTGCAGCTCGGGCCGGCTCTTGACCTTTTGACCGGCGAACTTGGTGACGATGTCGCCCGTCTCCAGGCCGGCCTTGGCCGCCGGGGTATCGGGGAACACTTGCGTGATCAGCACGCCCTCGCCCACCGTGCCGCCGAACTTCTCGGCCAACTCGCTGTTCATGTCATCCAGTTGCAGACCCAGGTAGGCACGTTGCACCGAGCCTTGCTTGATCAGCTGCGCGGTCACCCACTTGGCCAGGTTGGCCGGCACGGCAAAGCCGATGCCGTTGAA
>CAZPED010000670.1:0-2315 GCA_964585335.1 uncultured Planctomycetaceae bacterium
GACACCGAGCGTGCCGAGCGCCGAGCGGCCTCAATGACGCTTGCCGTTTCGGCGTCGGCGATCATTCCCAGGCCGAGCAGCCAGCGGACGCTGCCCAGACACGTGGGCGAGGCGTTGTCGCCAAAGTCGGCCGAAACGCCCTGCCCTGGCGATGTGCAAACGGCCGCTGAAGGTTCTGCGCCTGCGTGGTGCTCGTCGGCCAGGTAGCGGGCTATGGTTTGCGAAAACACGTGGGTCGAGGCCGCCGCCAGTCGTCGAGCGCGACGACGGACTTCAGCCGGGTCTGTGCCGCTGGCCAGGTAAAGTTGTTCGACGCACGGCGCGCCAGTCGTCAGTGTGCCCGTCTTGTCGAACCGTACAGCGCGGATGTCGGCAAGCTGCTCGAGCGCTTCGCCGCTACGAAACAGCACGCCCGCTCGCGACGCCGCTCCGAGCGCAGTCCAAACGGCCATGGGAGTCGCCAGTCCCAGCGCGCAGGGGCAAGCAATCAACAGCACCGCCAGACTGGCCATCAGGCCCGATTCGAAATCGCTATGCCAGGCGTGGTAGCTGAACGTGACGAGGGCAATGAGAATTACTGCCGGCAGGAACCACGCCGACACACGGTCGGCCAGGCGCTGATAGCGGCCGCGCGAAGCCCGCGCCTCGCGCACCATTTCGACCAGGCGAGCTAGCGAACCTTGCTGAACGCTGGCCGTGGCCCGCACGATCAGGTCGCCATCGAGATTGAGACTGCCACCGAGCACGGCATCGCCTGGGCCGCGAGCGACCGGGCGGCTCTCTCCCGTCAGCATCTGTTCGTCGAGGCTGGCCTGGCCGCGCTCGATGATGCCGTCGGTCGCCACTCGCTCTCCGGCCAGCACGTGCAAGCGATCGCCGGGGGTCAGCTGCGCAGTGGCCTTTGGCCAATCGTGGTACTGGCTGTCGACGACCCGGATCTCGGCCGGAATCAAGCGGTCGAGCTCGTCGAGGGCCGCCGTGGTCTTGAGCTTGCCGCTGGCTTCGATCCAGCGGCCGAGCGTGATCATGACCAACACGGTGCAGCCAACTTCAAAATAGACGTGCCCGGCACCGCGAAACACCGAAACGGCCGAATAGATATAAGCAGCGCCGACTCCCAGCGCTATCAACAAATCGGCCGCCGCCACGTCGCGCCGCCAGAGCCGCAGCGCATTGTCGACCAACGGACCACCCAGCAGTGCCAGCACAGGCAAGCTGAGCAACAGGCACAGATAGCGAAACAGGTCGGCCAGCGAAGCGGCCAGCGGCCCGGAGCCAACGGCCCGGGCGTCGTACAGGTCCTGCGACCAGAGTGCCATCGTGAACATCATCACGTTGAGCGACAGAAAGATGGCCAGGCCGAGCCGGGCCAGCGTGGAGTGCACGCTGCCTTCGGCGCCCGACTGTCCGGTGATCTCGGCGGCCCAGCGACAGCCGAGACAGCAAAAGACCGGCCCATCGTGGACGGCGGGCGCGCTGGCCACCGGAAGGTGGCAGTAGGCGCACGCCGCTCCGCCCTGTCCCGGCGCCTCGGCGGACGCGGCATTCATCGGCAACGGCGAAGTCGAGGTCATGGGGGCGAGGTCAGCTCGACGCGCAATTCAGGAAACAGGTACTGCAAGGTGTAATACACCGCGAAGCACCAGAAGAACAGCCAGATCAACCGCACGTACCAGGGAATGCGGTTGCCCGTGTAATGGTGGAAGCGGTGTTCGACTTCGGCGGCGGTTTCGTCCGCCGGCGGCTTTTCGGTCGTAGTCATGGATCTGATTGGGCCTAGTGACGGTAGTAAGAAGACTCAGGCGGAGCCATGCGGTGTTGGACGCGCTCGGCGAAGTCGGCGCGCCAGTCGGCCGTGGCGCGATCGATGCGCGTCTCGGTCTCCAGCATCTCGTACTTGGGGCGTTCGACGTCGCGAAACATGCCGCCAAACGCGGCCCAGCCGAACAGGCACAAAAAGCCCAGGCTGGCCAACAAGTAATTCAAAATCGGGCTGATGGCGAACGCTCCGTCGACGTCGCCCCGAAACAGGGCGACAAATTCGATGAACTTCGTCCCGAACCCGTACAGACTGGGTACCAGCACGGCTAAAGCCATCACCAGCATCGTCCAGCGGCGTCGCCGCGCGGCGCGTTGCGAGGCATTCATCGTGAGCATCTCAGAGGGTTAATGGAAAATCGTTAAGCGTGGGGGCACTACTCGGTCTGCGCGGCTTCAGACGCTGCGGCCGCTTCCGAGCTTTCGCCGGCTTCAGCCGTCTCGGCTGGTTTTTCCGGCTCGCGCTGCCGCTGGTGGTGTTGGTCGGGCTGGCGATC
>CAZPED010000671.1:0-2302 GCA_964585335.1 uncultured Planctomycetaceae bacterium
CTTGGGCGAAGCGGGCGTCACGCTCGAAGATCGCCCCGGCGGCACCGAGTGGACCCATAAATGAGCGCACCATCGCTACGCATCCTGGGCATCGATCCGGGCCTGAACATCACCGGCTACGGAGTGCTCGAGGTCTCGCGCGGGGCGGTGCGCATTTGCGAGGCCGGCGTGGTTCGCGGTCGGGCCAAGTCGCTCACGGGGCGTTTGCACGAAGTGCATGCGGGCGTGGCCGACGTGATCAGCTCGCTGCGGCCGCAAGCCATGGCGCTTGAGCAACTTTATGCCCATTACAAGCACCCGCGCACGGCGATTTTGATGGGGCATGCCCGGGGCGTGATTTGCCTGGCGGCCACGACCGCCGAGATCGGCGTGATCAGCTACTCGGCCACGCAAATCAAGAAGGTGCTGACCGGCAATGGCCGGGCCTCGAAGGGGCAGATGCAGTCGGCCATTCGGCACGAGTTTCAGCTGGCCGAAGCGCCCGAGCCCCCCGACGTGGCCGACGCGCTGGCCGTGGCGCTGTGCCACTACTACCTGAAGGTGCGGCAGTCGCTGCTGCACCGGCCAGCCTGAGCGGCGCGACCGCGCCCGGCGAGAAATCTTCCCATTGCCGAGAAAGGCCCGACGCGTTGATTACCAAGATCACCGGACAGCTTTTGGAACTGGGCGACGACTGGCTGACGCTGGGCGTGGGGGCCTTTGAATACGAGATTCTCATTCCCGAGTTCTCCCGCCGGCAGTTGCAAACGCAGCTCAAGCAGGAGATCCGGCTGTTCACGATCGAGTATCTCGAAGGCAACCCGATGCAAGGGCGGCTGATCCCGCGGATGATCGGCTTTCTGACCGAGACCGAGCGGGAATTCTTCGAGCTGTTTTGCTCGGTCGACGGCGTGGGAGTGAAGAAGGCGCTGCGGGCCATGGTGCGGCCCGTGCGCGAAGTGGCCACGGCCATCGAGGAGCAGGACAACAAGGCGCTGGCCGCGCTGCCGGGCATCGGACCGGCGACGTCCGAGCGGATCGTGGCCAAGCTACGGCGCAAGGTGCCCAAGTTCGCGCTGATGGCGGCGCGCGAAGAGCTGGGGCCGATCACCGATATTCCATCGGACGTGGTGGGCGAGACCTTCGAAGTGCTGCGCAAGCTGGGGCACTCCGAATCCGACGCCCGCCGGCTGCTCGACGCGGCCGTGGCTCAAAAGAAGAAATACAAGGACGTTCAGGAGCTGTTGCAGGCCATCTACCAGCAAAGCCACGGTGGGTAGCCCGCAGGCGGGCCCCTACTGCCCTGCCCCGCTGCGCCGGGTTATATTGTCGGGCGTGCCAATGCTTTCCACGGAGGGCCGCCGCCAGTGCGCGAACCGGTTTTGGGAGGGGCCGCCGCCCCCGCTACGGATGATGATCGCGATTTGCGCCCCCAGCACATGCGCGACATGGTCGGCCAGCGCGACGTCTACGCGCGGCTCGAAATCGCCGTCGACTCGGCGCAAAAACGGGGCGACACGCTGGGGCATATTCTGCTCGACGGACCGCCGGGCTTGGGCAAAACAACCTTTGCCACTTGCATTCCGCGCGACCTGGGCGTAGCCCTGCAAATTGCCAGCGGCGCCGTGCTGCAAGCACCCAAGGATCTGATTCCTTACCTGACCAATGCCGAAGAAGGCTCGGTGCTGTTCATCGACGAGATTCATCGATTGCCCAAGGCGGTCGAAGAATTCCTCTACCCGGCGATGGAAGACTTTCGCATCGACATCCTGCTGGGCGAGGGGGTCAATGCCCGCACGATCAACATGGCGCTGCGGCCGTTCACGCTCATCGGGGCCACGACGCGGGCGGGGCTATTGTCGGCGCCGCTGCGCGATCGGTTTCAGATTCGCGAACATCTGGATTTCTACAGCGTCGAGGAGTTGACCGAGATCGTGCTGCGCAATTCGCGCAAGTTGCAGATGCGGGTCACTTCCGACGCGGCGCGGGAAATTGCCGGCCGCAGCCGGGGCACGCCCCGATTGGCCAACAACCGGCTCCGCTGGGTGCGCGATTACGCAACCAGCAAGTCCGACGGCCAGGTGACGCTCCAATTGGCCCACGCGGCCCTCGACATGCAGGGAATCGACCCCCGCGGGCTGGACCCGCAAGATCGCCAGTACATGGAGACGGTTCTGCGGATCTTTCACCGCGGCGCGGTGGGCGTCGACGCCGTGGCCCACACGCTCAAGCTGGCTGTCGACGCGCTGGGCGACGAGGTGGACCCGGAGCTGCTGCTGACGGGCGTGGTCGGTCGGACGCCCCGGGTGCGAGAGCTAGCGGG
>CAZPED010000672.1:0-2298 GCA_964585335.1 uncultured Planctomycetaceae bacterium
CAGCAGGGACGCAGCGCCTCGACGACCGCGGCCTCGCCGCCAATCATGGTCGACAGCCGGGCTTCGCGCGCGCCCACGTCGCCCCCCGACACCGGCGCGTCGACGCTGTGCACTTCCTTTTTGCGGGCGGCCTCTGCAATTTCGACGGCCAGCGACGGCTCGCTGGTCGTCATGTCGACCAGAATGGTGCCGGCACGGCTGCCCGCCAGCGCGCCGTCGGCGCCGAGTACCACACTGTGCACGTCAGCCGGAAAGCCCACGATGCTGAACACCACGTCCGACTGCTCGGCCACGGCCCGCGGCGTGTCGGCCCACCGGGCCCCTTTGTCGACGAGCGGCCGGGCCTTGTCCTTCGTGCGGTTAAACACCGTGGCCGAAAAGCCGGCCGCCATCAAGTGGCCGCACATGCTCGAGCCCATCACGCCCGTGCCAATCCAGCCAATTCGGGTCTGACCGGGTACGATCTTGGGAACATTCATCAGGGTGACTCGTTTGCGATCGAGAGAAACAGAAAAGCCCACGCGCGGGCGTGCCCGATGCTACCAGCGATGTTCAGGTCGCTGCAAGATTTCGCCCAGGATGATCGCCTGGCGAATGTTCTGAGGATCGGCCAGCAACCTGGCCATGAGGGCCGCCGAGGTCGTGGGCTCCAGGTCGGGCTGTGGCGCCACGTCGGTAACCGGCAAAGCGCCGGCCACCGGCTCCGTCGTGCCGAGGGTGCCCAAACGATGGCCAAACGACTTTTTCAGCCGCTCTTCCATCTGCTGGTCGGCGCGGACGATATCGTCGGCCAGATGCTCGGCGCGCTGGTTGAACCCGCGGTTGCCCAGATGCTGCTCGACTGAAGTGGCCACCGTGCCGAGCGGCCGCGGGCGTTCGGGCTCGAGTGGTGGGGCTGGAACCGGTGGCGCCGGCTTGCTGGCCGCTGGCTCGGGCGGGCGCGAGAAGCTCGGCTCGCGACGTTGTTTTTGCTGTCCCTTGCGCTGATCGGCTCGCTTGAGGAACTGTTCGATCTCGGCGTTCAACTGCGCCTGGCCGCGCGAGGGCTTGGCCCCGGCCGGCTCGGCGCGCTGCTGCGGCGCCTCGCCGCCGGTCTTGCGGCGCGGCACGTTGGGGCGCTGCTGCTGCTTGCCTTTGCCGCTGGAAATCAGGTGATTGATCGCGTAGATGATGAAGAACACGATGGGAATGATGAACTGCAGCCAATCGCCGCCGGCGGCTAGTAGCGCTTGTGCCATGACGCAAACATCCCCTGCGCGAATCAAAACGTGGGCTTCTCCGCAACCGCTCAGCTCTTGGCGGTCGACACGCCCGCAATCGACTTCCGCATGTCCGTATCGGCTTGCATGTTTCGCAGGCGGTAATAATCGAGAATGCCCAGCTGCCCGCCGCTGAACGCCTCGGCAATCGCCTTTGGCACTTCGGCTTCGGCTTCGACCACTTTGGCCCGGTTCTGCTCCATCAAGGCAATCATTTCCTGCTCTTGCGCCACGGCCATGGCCCGGCGATTCTCGGCCCGGGCCCGGGCCACGCGGGTATCGGCCTCGGCCTGGTCGGCCTGCAGGCGGGCGCCGATATTGTCTCCCACGTCGATATCGGCAATGTCGATCGACACGATTTCAAACGCCGTTTGCGAGTCGAGCCGCCGAGCCAGCACCGCCTTGGAAATGCGATCGGGATTTTCCAGTACCTGCGTGTGCGAGTCCGACGAACCAATCGCGCTCACGATTCCCTCGCCCACGCGAGCAATGATCGTCTCTTCCGTGGCGCCGCCGATCAGCTGGTTCAGGTTGGCCCGCACCGTTACCCGGGCTTTGACTTTCAGCTGAATGCCGTTTTTGGCCACCGCGTCGAGCGACTCGCGGGCGGCGCCCCGCGCGGGGCAGTCGATCACCTTGGGATAGACACTCGTCTGCACGGCTTCGAGCACGTTGCGGCCGGCGAGGTCGATTGCCGTGGCCAGCTTGAAATCGAGATTGATCGTCTTGGCCTTCTTGGCCGCGATGATGGCTCGAATGACCAGCGGCACGTTGCCGCCGGCCAGGTAGTGGGCTTCAAGCGACTTGCTCGTGATGCCCGTTTCGTCGGTCAGTCCCGCCTGCACCGCCATGATCTTGCTGCGCACGATCACCGTCGGATTCACCTTGCGGAAGGTCATGCCCAGGAGGTCGAAAATGCCGATCCGAGCCCCGGTCGTAATCGACTGGATCCAGAGGCGGAAGTAACGGGCAAAGATCGCGAAGAAGATCAGCCCAAAGATCACCAGCAGGGCAATGCCGAACAGAATGATAAACCGGC
>CAZPED010000673.1:0-2277 GCA_964585335.1 uncultured Planctomycetaceae bacterium
CGCAGCTCGTCGAGCTCGACGGCACCCGCATTACGGCCGCGACAGTCGAGCAAATGCTGGCCATCGAGCTCGACGAGCTGCGGGTCGACCTGGGCGCGGAGGCGTACGCCGCCACCCGGTTCGATGATGCCGGCCGGCTGCTGCTGCAAGTCAGCACGGCGGCGGAATTTGTCGAGTTTTTGACGCTGCCAGCCTACGAACTGTTGGATTGACCGATCGCAATTCCCATCCCGCTCCTCATCTCGTTTGACGTTACGTCGCTAAAGAAAGGTACGAACCATGAGACCGCACCGCACCGCCGCAGACTTGGAAGGCCAGTGGCAAGACGATCCGCGCTGGGAAGGCGTACGACGCGACTACACGGCCCAGGAAGTCGTACGCCTGCGAGGATCGCTGCACGTCGAGCACACGCTGGCCCGGCACGGCGCCGAAAAGCTCTGGAAGCTCTTGAACTTCGAACCGTATGTACACGCCCTGGGCGCGCTGACGGGCAACCAGGCCGTGCAAATGGCCGAAGCCGGTTTGCAGGCCATTTATCTGAGCGGCTGGCAGGTGGCGGCCGACGCGAATAACGCCTGCCAGATGTATCCCGATCAGAGCCTGTACCCGGCCGACAGCGTGCCCCAAGTTGTGCGGCGGATCAACAACGCGCTGCGGCGAGCCGACCAGGTGCAACACCTCGAAGGCCGGCAGCAGCACGACTACTTTCTGCCGATCGTCGCCGACGCCGAAGCCGGTTTCGGCGGACCGCTCAACGCCTTCGAGCTGATGAAGGGCATGATCGAAGCGGGCGCCGCGGGCGTACACTTCGAAGATCAACTGGCCAGCGAAAAGAAATGCGGGCACATGGGGGGCAAGGTGCTCGTGCCCACCAGCCAGTTCATTCGCACGCTGCTGGCCGCGCGGCTGGCGGCCGACTTGGTCGACGTGCCCACGGTGCTCGTGGCCCGCACCGACGCCAACAGCGCGCAGCTATTGACCAGCGACATCGACCCGCGCGACCGGCGGTTCATCACCGGCCAGCGCACGCCAGAGGGTTTTTACCGCATCGAGGGCGGGCTCGACATCGCGATTGCCCGCGGGCTGGCGTACGCCCCTTACGCCGATCTGCTGTGGTGCGAGACTTCGGAACCCGACCTGGCCGAAGCCCGCCGCTTTGCTGAAGCCATCCACGAAGTGCATCCGCACAAGCTGTTGGCCTACAACTGTTCGCCCTCGTTCAACTGGCGAAAGAAGCTCGATGACGCGACGATTGCCAGGTTCCAACGCGAGCTGGGCGCGATGGGCTACAAGTTCCAGTTCATCACGCTGGCCGGCTTCCACGCGCTGAACCTGTCGATGTTCGAGCTGGCCCGAGGCTACCGCGATACTGGCATGACCGCCTACGCGGCGCTGCAAGCCCGGGAGTTTGAACGCGAGGCCGACGCGGGCTACCGCGCTACGAAGCACCAGCGGTTTGTCGGCACCGGCTATTTCGACCAGGTGGCTCAGACGATTGCCTGCGGCGACGCGTCGACCACGGCTCTGTGCGGCTCGACCGAAGAGGCCCAGTTCGAGTCGCAGCCGGGCGCCGTGTGAGGCGAACCGTGCCGCTCGGTTGAGCGGGGCTTCGCGGAGGAGAAAAAACGCCGGCCAAGCAACCGGCGGTGGCGGCGAATACATATCAGCTTTCTCCGTGAGCGGGGCACCGGGTCGCCCAGCGACAGACCAGCCCACGGAAGGAGCCATCCAAGGGAAGGGCTTGGCAGAGCCCGGGCCGCGCTGCGAGTGACACCCGCAGCGCGGCTTTTTGTTGCGCGGCTCCGCATCGCCGCGCGTCCGACAATCCCTCGTGCTTTAATTCGTAATGCTCAAGCCGCCAATTCGATCGGCCCGTTCGGGCAGCGGAGTTTGAAGAGGCCGAAAATCTCCTGTTGCGTGAGTCCCAGGTTGCGCGGCTCGACGTCGCTGAAGATCGTGTCGAAGATCTCGCGCTTTTCGCGGAGCACTTGGTCGATGCGCTGCTCGATCGTGTCGGTGGCCAGAAACCGAGTGACCGTTACCGGGCCAGCGGCGCCGATGCGATGCGCGCGGTTGATCGCCTGGTCCTCGACCGCCGGGTTCCACCAGCGGTCGAACAAGAACACGTAGCCGGCGAACTGCAAGTTCAGCCCCACGCCGCCGGCGCCGTAGCTGAGCAGCATGACGTGCCGCCGCGGATCGTGGCGAAACTCTTCGATGGCCTGGTCGCGGTCGTCGGGACGAATCTGTCCGTGGTAGAGCAGGGGGTGCAAATGC
>CAZPED010000674.1:0-2265 GCA_964585335.1 uncultured Planctomycetaceae bacterium
CGGCGCGGTTACGAAAATCGCATGTCAGCTGGCTGGACCAGGTGTGCCCGCTTTTGGCGCTGGCCCGCGCGTGCGCGGTCACTGGCCGTTCGGTGTGAAACAGCAAGCCGTCGAGCATCTGCACGTTATCGAACCCAAGCACTTGCTGACCGCTGGCCGCCCGCGCCACCTCGGCCAGCGCTTCAAGCCCCACGACCACCGGCAGCAGCGGCTTGTTGCGCAAGCGATGCTCGACGAGGAACGTATCGGTCGTCGGATCGAGTGCCACGTCCCCCACGGTTTCAGCTTCTTGCCGGCGTACCTGGGCCAGCAGCGGCAGATTGCCGGCAGACGAGCTCTCGCCACCCGTCGGCGCTTCGAGCGGGCCGGGCACGAACTCGCCAAGCGGTCGCTGCTCGCGCGGGTAGAACATCGGGTAGAAGTCGCCAAACGTGTACAGCACCTCGCTATCGGGCAGGCCCGCTTCGAGCTCTTGCTCCAGCCGGCGCACGCCTTCTTCGGGCAGCATGTACTTCATGTTCATGACCGACTTGGGTCCCCAGGCGAACCGGGGCAGCGTCGCCATGCCCGAGCCTTCCCAAGACTCCCAATGGATGCAGGTCGAGGCACACCGCGGCCGCGCCGCGCGGTACCAGTCGACCAGCTTGGCCAGCACGTCGTTGCCGGCGGCATAGTCGGTCAGACCGTTGCCGCCAAAGCGGCCGCTAATCGAGCCAAAGGCAATGAAGTACGCCAATGGGTCATGCTCGGTAAGCGCCATCAGGTTGAGCGTGCCGTCGAACTTCGCCCCGATCAGGGCCGACAATATGTCGCGCCGCTTGTGCTCGAACCGGCTGGGGTCGATCACGCCCGCGCCGTGCATTACGCCTTGAATCGGGCCATCTTGCCGGCGAACCGCGTCGAGCACCTGGCCGAGCGCGGCCCGGTCGCCGATGTCGCAGGCATGGTAAGTGGCCTGCACGCCGGCATCGGCGAACTGCTGCAAGTTGTTGAAGATCTCGACGTCCTTCATCACGCGGTCCCAGGCTTCCGACGGCGAGCGTCCCTCGGCCACGGCCTGCCGGGCCAGCGTCGTCTTCAGCGTCTTCATCTCGGCCGGGCTGTAGTTGCGCCACGCCGCGTCGGCCTGCGGCGGCGGGCTCTTGCCCACCAGGTGCAACTTCCAGCCGTAGCGACGCGCCAGCTCTCGGGCTGCGATGGCCGTGATGCCCCGCGCGCCGCCCGTAATGACCCACACGCCCCCGCGCGGAATCGCCCGGCGGCGGCGCACGTCGAGCGAGGTGGGAATCGGCCGGATCACGCGGCGTGTGCCGCGCGTCCAGCAAACTTCCACTTCTGGCTCCGAGCTTTCGAGTTCCGTTAGCAAGGCGTCGACCAGCGACTGGGGCTGCTCCTCTGCCGGGGCGTCAATGACCTTGACCCGCAAGCGGCTGACTTCGCGCCGCGAATCCTCGATGTGAACCGCCTTCAACAAGCCATCGAGCGCGCCGCCAGCCGGGCTCGGCGCCTGGCCGGAGAAGCCAAAATCGCCGCCGAGCGAAACGATGGCCGAGAGCGTGCCCGTGCCCAGCTCCGGCGCTGCTTGCAGCAGCTTGTACCAGCGCTGCGCCACCAGGAACGGCAGCAACACGGCAACGTCGCGGCGCTGCCGGCTTTCGGCCGCCGCGGTGATTTGTCCGCTCACGGGGTCGCGCCCCGCCAGCAACACTAGGTGCCGGGCCGGGGTGGCATTCCACAACCGGTCCACGTCGGCCAGCACGTCCTCGACAGCGGTCGACGGAACGATCTGCCGCACGGCTTGCCCGCGGGCTTGCAGTTGCTTGACCAGCGCCGCGGCCACGGCATTGTCGCCGAGCACCCACACCGGTCCCGTCAGAGTCTCGGTGGCCTGGCCCGCGCTACCCAAAGGCGCGGCCAGCGCCCGCAACTGGCAACGATGGGTCCGCAGCTCCACGGTTTCGACCGGCACAGCCGGCAGCGGCTCGTCGTGTGCTGCCGATTGCGGAGGTGCTACCGTCTGCGGCGACGTAGCCGGCTTCGCGTTGCCGGTGTCGGCCACCAGGTGCCCCAATCCTGCCGCAAAGCGTTCCCAGTGCCGGCGCTCGGTAATCAGCACCTCGTTGGCCGGCGCGCCGGCCGCCAGCTCGCGCACGAAATGCGCGATGCCTTCGGCCAGCGGCATCAACGTCAGATCGCTCTTGCCCTGCAGGACGTTCTTCGTCTCGGGGCGCGCCGCCATGCCCACTTCGTCCCACGGGTGCCAGT
>CAZPED010000675.1:0-2261 GCA_964585335.1 uncultured Planctomycetaceae bacterium
CCAAACCGGCATCGTTACGCAAAGCACGAGCAAGCGCACGATGCCCGACGTGGCGTTCCTGGGCAATCCGTCGACGGGTGTGCCGGTTTACGACTCGTATAACAATGGCACTTCAAGCCCCTGGATCCGCGTTGGCGGCACCAGCTTTGGTTCGCCGGTCTGGTCGGCGCTCGTGGCCATTGCCGATCAGGGGCGTACGCTGGCCGGTCTGCCGGTGCTCGATTCTTCCGCGCTATTGTCGAAGATCTACAGCATGCCGGCGTCCAATTTCAACGACATCACCAGCGGCACCAGCGGCGGCACCGCGCCCCAGGCGGCCGCCGTCGGCTACGACCTGGTCACCGGCCGTGGCAGCCCAAAGGCCAATCTCGTGGTCGGCAGCCTCGTCGGCACCGCGGCGATTTCGGGCACGGTGTACAACGACGTCAACGGCAATGGCGCCCTCGATGCCGAGCCGGGCCTGGCCGGTTGGACCGTCTATGCCGACCTGAATCACAACGGCACGTTCGACGCAGCGCTGACAAACACCTACGCCTCGACCGACGTGCCCAAGACGATTCCCTCGATCGGCACGATCACGTCGACCAATGTCATCTCGGGCATCGCTGGCAACGTCGTCGACCTCAACGTCACGGTCAATATCAGCCACACCCGCGACAGCGATTTGATCCTGACTCTGATCAGCCCTACGGGCACAAGGATCACGCTGGCTAACCGCGTGGGAAGTTCGGGCGACAACTTCACCAACACCGTGTTCGACGACTCGGCCGCCGTGGCCATTTCGCTCGGTACAGCTCCGTTTGCCGGCAGCTATCAACCGGCCAACTTGTTGTCGGCGCTCTTCGGCACCAACCCGAACGGCACCTGGCAGCTCGAAGTACAAGACGCGCTCGCCGGCACGAGCGGCGTGCTCAACTCCTGGTCGTTGCAGCTCACCACGGGCGATCCCAGCACCACGACCGACGCCAACGGCGGCTACGCGCTGCTGAATTTGCCGGCTGGCAGCTACGAAGTCCGCGAAGTGTTGCAGCTCGGCTACGCGCAAACGGCGCCCCTCGGCGGCTTCTTCAGCCTGAATGTGACCGCCGGAGCGAACCTGACCGGCCAGAACTTTGGCAACCAGATTTCCGTCAGCTCCGCGCCGACGGGCGTGACCTTGCTGGCCAGCAGCGATACGGGCGTGTCGAGTTCGGACAACCTGACGCGGCTCAATAACAGCAGCGTTGGCTCGATCCTACAGTTCCAGGTGACCGGCACCGTGCCAGGCGCCACGGTTTCGATCTACTCCGACGGCGTGCTCATCGGCAGCGCGCTCGCCTCGGGCACGACCACGATCGTCACGACCGACAGCGTTACAACGCTGGCCGACGGCATCCGCATGATCACCGCTCGGCAGACCGAGCCCAGCAAGCCGGCCTCGCCCGCATCGGCGGCGCTGCCCATCACGGTCGACACTACCGCGCCCACGGCCAGCTTTGTGCCCGTGTCGCCAAACCCGCGCTCCAGCGCGTTGGGGCAGGCCCAGTTCGATTTCAGCGAACAAGTGGCGGGGGTCGACCTCGCGCACCTTTCGCTCACGCGCAATGGCGGGGCCAACCTGCTGAGTGGAGCGCAGAGCGTCACGAGCGGCAACAACATCAATTGGACGCTGGCCGACCTGACCTCGCTGACCGGCGCCGCCGGCTTGTACAGCCTGTTGCTGGGCGCCGCGGGCATCACCGATCTGGCCGGCAACTCGCTGTCCAGCGGTGCCAGCACGGACTTTACCGTACTGGCCACCGCGCTGGCTCGGCAGCTGTTTTACAACAACTCGAAATACGACGGCAACAATTCCGCGGCCAATGCCAGCGACGACGCTGCGATTGCCAGCGACAAGGTGGCCCTGCTACCCGGCGCCGGCTCGGCCACGTTTGCCAACCTGTCGAGCTACACCCGGGGCATCAACGGCATCATGATCGATCTGGCCGGCAGCCATCCGAACATCACTGCTGCCGATTTCAGCTTCAAGCTCGGCAACAACAACACGCCCAGCAGCTGGTCCACCGCGCCGGCGCCCGTCAGCGTGACCGTGCGAGCCGGCGCCGGCGTCAGCGGTTCGGACCGCATCGAATTGCTGTGGGCCGATGGCGCAATTCAAAACACCTGGCTGCAAGTGACCGTGGCGGCCAACGCCAACACCGGACTGGCGGCGGACGATGTGTTCTATTTCGGCAATGCCGTGGGCGACTCGGGCCTGGGTGACTCGGCCACGCAGGCCACGG
>CAZPED010000676.1:0-2235 GCA_964585335.1 uncultured Planctomycetaceae bacterium
GATCAACATGACCTACGCGCTTTACGAAGCGCTGCGGCTGGTGCTCGAAGAAGGGCTGGACCAGTGCTTTGCCCGGCACCAACGCAACCACCGGGCCCTCAAAGCGGGGCTGGCGGCGCTGGGCATGGAGTACACCGCCCAGGAAGGCCATCAACTGCCGATGCTCAACGCCGTGCGAATTCCCGATGGGGTCGACGACGCCACGATTCGTAGCGGCCTGCTGAACCGCTTCGGCATCGAAATCGGCGGCGGGCTGGGAGCCTTCAAAGGCAAAGTCTGGCGAATCGGCCTGATGGGCTACGGCTCGCGGGCCAACAACGTGCTATTGCTGCTAGCGGCGCTCGAACAACTGCTGGCCGAGCAAAAATACGCGTTCGAGCACGGCGCGTCGATCGCGGCCGCTACCGCCGAATATGCCAGGCTGCGCTAGATCGGCTACTCGTCGCCCTGCTTGGGCAGCGTGCCGACTTGCGGCCGGGCATTGCTCATCAATGCGCCGGTGGGCGTGATCACGATCTCGTGCGGCTCGCCCTCGGGCGTGTCGAGCGAGCCGTGGTTTTGCGCCGCGTAGCGCTTCAGCTGGGCGATCTTTTCCACGGCCGGCACTTCGCCGGGCACTTCCGTGGCGGGCGAACGCCCCCATTGGATCGTGGTGCCCGAGTGCGTGGTCAGCAGGTACGTGTATTCCACGCCGCGGCGACCCGGCTTGCGCTCGCCGGGCACGATGCGGAACAGCCCCAGGCTTTTCCAGTCGTCCAAGAGCGCGGCGGCCACTTGCGCGGCGCCGACGACGCGTGAGTCGCCCCAGCTGGAGCCGACCGATCCAGCGGGTTTGTTGTGTATTTCACCGATGCGTGGGTAAGCCGACGCGGCGTCGGGTGTAAATTCTCGGGTGGGCAGCAGCACTCCGTTTGCGTCGACCGGCAGGCCCCCCGCGCCGTCGTCCACTTCGACGATCGCCACCGGCCGGCGGTACGACACCACGACGTGCAAACTGGCCGGAAAGTGCTTGCTGACCCGCTCGACCCGGGCCACCCAGGGGTGGGCGGCAAACGCGTCGGCCATCTTGACGGTCAGTTGCGGGTCGACGAGCGACAATGGGCCGTCGAGCCCCGCCTGATGGACGACGTCGTTGCGGATGTCGGAATGTATCCAGGCCGGCTGCGACGGCGTGACGGCAATCTGCTGCGAATCGAGGACATACTGCTGCTCGGCCAATACGCGGCCGCGCACGTCCTGCCAGACCAGATAAGAGCTGCCAGCAGCCAGTCCCACGATCGCCACGGCCATGAGCGCCCGGTGCGTCGTCGACAGTCGCCGCTTGGGACGCTCGGCCGAGAGTTCTTCGTCGGTCTGACGTTTCTTGGCGCTCATAGGGCCCCCGCCGAGATCAAGCACTGGCGGACCAGTCGATCACAGAGAGCCGGCATTTCCAACCCCGCTTTGGCGGCCGCCAGGGGCGCCAGGCTGCGCGGCGTCATGCCGGGCACGGTGTTGACTTCCAGCACGTAGGCGTGGCCGTCGTGGGCCAGCATCAGATCGACGCGCACCAGCCCGGCCGTGCCCAGCGCCCGCGTAGCCGCCACGGCCGCGTGCACGATTTCGACGCGGCGGCGCGGGTCGAGCTCGAAATCGAACCGGTATTCGGTCAGGCTGCTCTGGTACTTGGCGTCGTACGAAAACAGCGGCTCGGGCGAGACCACCTCCAACAGCGGCAACGCGCGATCGTCGAGCACGGCCACGGTAAACTCGCGGCCGACAATGCGGGGCTCGGCCAGGCACACCGCGTCGTGGCGGCGCGCTTCGGCCAGCCGATCGGCCAGCTGACGCTCGTCGTCGACCACGACCACGCCAATGCTCGATCCCTGGCAGTTGGGCTTGATGACCAGCGGGTAGCCCAGCGAGGCCACGCGCCGGGAAACTTGTCCGGGCGTATCGCCGGGCTCGATGCGCACAAACGGCGCCGTAGGTACGCTCTGATCCAGGAATCGCTCTTTGGCCAGACACTTGTTCATCGCCAGCCGGCAGGATTCCGGGGCGCTGCCGGTATAGGGCACTGCCAACCGCTCGAGCTGCTGCTGAATGCGACCGTCTTCGCCGGCGCCGCCGTGCAGGGCGATAAAGCAGGCATCAACACCGCGCCAATCGAACTGCGGCAAGGGCATATGCGCCGGATCGACCGCCAGAACTTCGTGCCCGGCGACCTTCAAGGCTTCGGTCACGGCCGCACCGCTA
>CAZPED010000677.1:0-2226 GCA_964585335.1 uncultured Planctomycetaceae bacterium
CCCCCGGCGTCGTTCCCAGATCGGGCAGCATTTCGGCCGGCGACGTGCAGGAGGCGATCGAGTACGCGGCGCGGTATCTCAAGTCGCAGCAGCAGGACGACGGCTCGTGGCGCGATCAGCCCGGCTACGGCGGTGGCTTGACGCCGCTATGCACCTTGGCGCTGTTGCACGCCGGCTGCACTCCGGAAGACCCGGCCGTCGCCAAGGCACTGGACAACTTGCGCACCTTCAAGCCAGACGCCACTTACGCGGCGTCGCTGCAAACCATGGTGTTTTGTGCCGCCGAGCCGAAGCGCGATTTGCACCTGATCGTTCGCAACGTCAAGTTTTTGGAAAGCCGCCAGATCAAGGACGGCGCGTCCGAGGGCATGTGGGCCACGCCGGTCACGGGCTCGCCCGACCATGTCGACAACTCAATGACCCACCTGGCGATGCTCGCTCTGCACGAGGCCGAACGCGTGGGTGTGCCGGTGAGCGAAGGAACCTGGCGGATCGCTCTCGACTTCTGGAAGCGCACGCAAAACCCCGACGGTTCTTGGGGCTGGGGGCCCGGCTACCCGGGCACGGGCAGCATGACCTGCGGAGGCATTGCCGCCGTCCTCATCGCTGGCGGCCGGCAAGGGAGCGGCGAAGCGGTCGTCGAGCAAGACTCGGTGCGGTGCTGTGAGCCGGCACGCTCGGGCACGCACGTCGAGAAAGCTTTTGGCTGGCTGGCGCGGAACTTCGCGGTCGGCCGCAATCCGGGGTCGCGGTTCTGGTTGTCGTACTACCTGTATAGCCTGGAGCGGGCCGGGCGGCTGTCGGGCCGGCGGTTCATCGGCGATCACGATTGGTACCGCGAGGCGGCCCAAATGCTGGTAACCACCCAGCAGCCCTCGGGGGCCTGGGCGGCCGACATGGATAGCGAATACGTCGGCGACACAAACGTCTCGACGAGCTTCTCGCTGATGTTTCTGGCCAAGGCGCGGCGCGCCGTGCTCGTGGCTCGGTTGAAGCACGCCCCGGATGACGATTGGAACCGCAATCGCGATGCGCTGCCGAACCTGGTTTCGCACGTCGAATCGGCCTGGCACCAGGACCTGGCCAGCATGGTGATTGACGTGGCGCAGGCCTCGGTCGAGGAGTTGCTGGAAGCGCCGGTGCTGCTGATCAGCGGCAAACAGGCGCCCCAGTTTTCCGACGCCGAGATTCGCAAGGTGCGAATGTACATAGACCGGGGAGGCTTCATCTTTGCCGTGCGCTGTTGCGGCGACGAAGCGTTCGATCGAGGCATCCGCCAGCTTGCCGAACGACTGTTCCCCGAGGCGCCGGCCACGCTGCGGCTGTTGCCCCCCGAGCATCCGGCCTGGCACGCGCAAGCGCACGTCGACCCACAATGGCTGAGCGAGCTGTGGGGGCTCGATGCAGGTTGCCGCACGGCGCTCGTCTACTGTCCCGACGACTTGACTTGTCTGTTGCAGTTGGCGCGTCCGGGTCGCGAGTCGGCGCTGCCGCCCAAGGTGCGCGAGCAAGTGTTGGCAGCGCGCGATATTGCCACCAACGTGCTGGCGTACGCCACGGGGCGCCAGTTGCGTCTGAAAGATCCGACGCTGCCCACGGCCGCGCCCGATGCCACGGCAAGCGCTCCAGACCGAGGCTCGCTACGGGTTGCCAACGTCGTGCATCCGGGCGGCTGCACGGCCGCGCCTGCCGCCCTGCGAAACCTGCTGCGCATGGCCGCCGACCGGCTGGCGCTGCGCGGCGCGGGCGAGCCGGCCGAAGTGCGGCTTACCGATCCCGAGCTGTTTCGCTACCCCGTGCTGCTCATGCACGGTCGCACTGCGTTTGAACTGACCGACGCCGAACGGAGCGAGCTGCGCACTTATCTGAGCCGCGGCGGCACGCTGCTGGCCGATGCGATTTGTTCGAGCAAGCCGTTTACCGACTCGTTGGTGCGGGAGCTCAATGGTTTGTTCCCGGGCACTGCGCTGCAGCGCATCCCGCTTGATCATCCGCTGTTGAGCGAGCAGTTCGGCGGCCACGAGATCCGCTCGGTGCGGCGGCGCAAGCCGGAGCCGAGCGCGGCGGGCGAGCCCGTCAAGACGACCTTGGTAAGCGGCGAGCCGCTGCTGCAAGGGCTGTGGCTGCAGGGGCGACTGGCCGTCGTGTTTTCTCCCTACGACTTGAGCTGCGCGCTCGAGGGACACGAGACGCTGGACTGCGAAGGCTACGTCCGCGACGACGCGG
>CAZPED010000678.1:0-2215 GCA_964585335.1 uncultured Planctomycetaceae bacterium
CCGAACGGATCGGTCGCCCCATAGGCAAATCCGCCGCGCACGCGTGCGCCGGCCAGCCAAACGCTGTAGCCCCAGGGGTTGTGGTCGCGTCCCCTCCCCTGCTCGCTCATCGGCATCCGCCCAAACTCTCCACCCCAAATCACCAACGTGTCGTCGAGCAGCCCGCGACGGCGCAAATCGGCCAGCAGTCCGGCCACGGGCTTGTCGGTTCGCCGGCAGTACAGACCGTGGTTATCGGCCACGTTCTCGTGAGCATCCCAGCCGTTGGTATCACCCGAGTACAGTTGCACGAACCGCACGCCGCGCTCGATCAGCCGGCGGGCCAGCAAGCAGCGGCGCCCGAACTCGTCGGTCTCGGGCTCGCCCACGCCGTAAAGCCGCAAGGTCTCGGCCGTTTCGTCGGCCAGGTCGACCGCCTCGGGCGCGGCGCTTTGCATGCGATAGGCCAGCTCGTAAGCTTCGATCCGCGCCTCGATCCGGCCATCGCCCGCATGCCGGGCCTGATGCTGGTGGTTGAGTGAGCGCACGAGTTCCAGCACCCGGCGCTGTTCCTCTGGCCCCAGGGCATCGGGCGGACGCAGGTCGACGACGGGCGTGTGTCCAGGACGAAACGTCGTGCCCTGGTAGGTTGCCGGCAAGTAGCCATTGCCCCAGGCGCTGGGGCCCCCTTTCAGTCCGCCGCCGGCGTCGGGCAGCACCACGAATGCCGGCAGGCTGTCGTTCTCGGTGCCCAAGCCGTAGCTCACCCAGCTGCCCAGGCTCGGCCGCCCCATCAGAATGCTGCCGGTGTTCATCTGGTAGACCGACTGCGGATGGTTGACGCTGTCGCCGTGGCACGATCGCAACACGCAAAGCTCGTCGGCCATTTCCGCCAGGTGCGGCATGAAGTCGCTGATCTCGAGCCCCGACTGCCCCCGCGGCCGAAATGGCCTGACCGGCGGCAGCAGTGGATTGCGGGCCACCTTGCGACGGGTCATTACCGGTCCCACGCTCTCGGGCAGCGGCTGGCCCACGCGGGCCACGAGCTCAGGCTTAGGATCGAACAAGTCGACGTGGCTGGGCCCACCGTGCATGAACAGATAAATCACGCGGCGGGCACGTGGCCGCTCGTGCGGCGGCTTGGGCGCCAGGTGGCGCGTCGGCTCAGCGGCCCGAGCTGGCTGCCGCGCGGTGTCGGCGGCCAACAGCGAGGCCAGCGCTAGCGCGCCAAACCCGCCACCGGCCTCGGCGAGAAACGCCCGGCGGTTGCGCTCGACGGCATTGAATTTGTCTGGCGGTGGTGCCATGTCGACCAGCTAACCCCCTGCTCGAATCGACTTGTCATTGTAAATCGTTTGGGGCAAACCTCCACCAAAAACCGCCCTTCTAGAAGCAAGGGGGTCACTGCGGTGCGCCGCGAACCCGAGGCGCGCACGGGGGCTCTTAACCGTGGCCGCGGCCGAGCTGGCCTTGTAAAGGCGTCTCGGCCACGATGAAATTCCAATCGTTCGTTTCGTGCGGCCAGTCCGCAGAACCAAGAAAGGCCAGCGATGCAAAACCTCGAAATCGTGCGACGTCTCCACCAACACCGCGGCTGGGTCAATCGGCAATTGCTCGCTAGCGCCGAAAAGCTCGACGCGGCCCAGCTGCAAGCCCCCCTGGCGATCGGCCAAGGCTCGCTCTGGCGGTCGCTCACTCATCTATATGCCGCCGAATACGTCTGGCTGGCTGCCCTCGAGGGCAACGATTCGGCCGTGCTGCCCGGCGATGCCCCCGACCAGTTGCCCGGCAATCAGCAAGGCGCCGGGGGCATTCAATCGGTCGCCGAGCTGGCGGAGAAATGGGCCGCGCTCGAAGGGCGCTGGCAGCACTATCTGGCCGGGCTCGGCGCCCAGCAACTCGACGAGCTGGTCTACCGCAAGAGCACCTATGGACCCCGCCGGGCCACGCGCCGCGGCGACGTGCTGTCGCACGTCTGCACCCACGCCCACTACACCGTGGCCCAGGTGATGAACATGCTCCGACAGCTGGGAGTCAAACCGCTGCCCGATCCGATGCTGATCAGCATGGCCCGCGCTGAACTGGCGGATCCGGCTAGCTAAGCGTGCCGATTTCGGGCTCAAACCGCGGCGGGCTGATCGGCGATCGGCAAATGGGCCGCCGGCGCTGGCAGGTCGAGCACCTCGCGCACCTTGCGGGCCAACGATGTGGGCGTGAACGGCTTTTGCAGGAAGGC
>CAZPED010000679.1:0-2199 GCA_964585335.1 uncultured Planctomycetaceae bacterium
AGCTCCCCCGGCTCGTGCTGAATCAACTCCGCCGGCCGAGCCTGCTAGCGACCAACCGCCGGCCAAAGCCTGACGGATTTGCAACGGCTGGCCTTGCAGCGGCAACTACACGCCGTGGACGACGACCGTTTTGAGCTCGGTCATTTCGGCAATTGCGTACTTCGGCCCTTCCTTGCCGAAGCCGCTTTGCTTGAGCCCGCCGTAGGGCATCAAGTCGGCCCGCCACTGCGGTCCCCAGTTGATGTGCAAGTTGCCCGCATCGACCTGACGGGCAAACTGCATGGCCCAGCCAATGTTCTCGGTAAAAATGCCCGCGGCCAGCCCGTAGGGCGAGTCGTTGGCCAGGCGAATCGCCTCGTCGATCGATTCGGCGCGCGTCACGGCCACCGCCGGACCGAATAGTTCCTGGCAACTGATTCGCATCCGCGGATCGACGTCGGCCACGAGAGTCGGTTCGTGCAGTGCCCCGCGGCGGTGGCCGCCGGCCACCACGCGAGCGCCGCCGGCCACGGCCTCGCGCACCCACGACTCGACCCGGGCGGCGTCGGCCTCGCGGACCATTGGCCCCATGGTCGTGTGGCGGTCAAGCTGGTTGCCGGCGCGAATCGCTTCAACCTTTGGCTTGAGTGCCGCCAGCAGGTCCTGGTAAACCGGCTCGAGCGCCACCACGCGCTGCGTCGATATGCACACCTGGCCGGCATTGCCATAGCCCGTGGCCACGGTGGCTTCGGCCACCTTGTTCAAATCGGCGTCGGGCATCACGATGATCGGGCTGTTCGACCCCAGTTCCATCGTCACTTTCTTGATCCCCGCGGCGCGGCAGATTTGCTCGCCGACGTCGCGGCTGCCGGTGAAGCTGATTTTGCGCACGCGGTCGTCGCGGCAAATCGCGTCGCCCAATTCGCCGCCCGCTCCGGTCAGGCATTGAATGGCCAGCGGCGGCAGGCCGGCTTCGAGCAGAACCTCGACCAGGCTCAAGGCCGACAGCGGCGTGTCGCTGGCGGGTTTGAGCACCACGGCATTGCCGGCAGCCAGCGCCGGCCCGACCTTGTGGCACACCAGGTTCAGCGGGAAATTGAACGGCGTGATCGCCGCCACCACGCCGCAAGGCACGCGCAGCGTGAAGCCAAGTTTGCCCGTTCCCCCCGGGGCGCCGTCGAGCGGCAACACTTCGCCGCCAAGCCGCCGCGCTTCTTCGGCCGAGAGGTCAATGGTTTCGCAGGCCCGCGAAACTTCAAACTCCCCCTCGGCCAGTGTTTTGCCCTCCTCGCTGCTGATCAGGTGGCCCAGGTGCCCTGCCCGCTCGGCCATGATCGCGGCAGCCTTACGCAACAGCCTGGCGCGGTCGTAACCGGGCATGGCCCGCATCAGCCTGGCGCCTTCGAGGGCCGCGGCCAGCGCCCGGTCGACGTCCTGGGCATCGGCCTTGGGCACGGTATCGAGGACCGTGGCATCGTAAGGATTGCGAACTTCCAGGTGCTGGTTTTTGTCGACCCATTGGCCGGCGAGAAACATTTTCATGGCTGTGCCCGAATGGCGAATGGAAGGAGAGCGCGCGTCCGCCTTATAAGGGTAGAACCGGGGCGGCAAATCGGTCAACTGGCTGGCTGCCGGCCCACGGCGGAAGCCCCGGAGCACTCCCCGCCGCTTGAGCCTGCCCCGGCGGCGCATTAAGCTGCGGGCGATGAACGCCAACGGCCGGATCGCTTCGCTAATATCGAGCGGCACCGAGATGTTATTTCTCCTGGGGCTGGGCGATCGCGTCGTGGGCGTCAGCCACGAGTGCGATTTTCCGCCCGAGGTTGCCCGGCTGCCGCGGCTGACGCGTTCGTTGGTCGACGCCCTGGCCAGCAGCCAGGCGATCGACTGTCAGGTGCGCCAGTTGAGTTCGGCACAACAGGCGCTTTACGAGCTGGACGTCGAGCAACTGGCGGCACTGGCCCCCGAACTGATCATCACGCAGGCTCAGTGCGACGTCTGCGCGATTCGCTACGACGACGTGGCCGCCGCCGTAGCCGAGGTGCCGGCGCTGCAAGGCGCAAAGCTCCTGGCGCTAAGCCCTCACTCGCTGGCCGACGTGCTGGCCGACATCGCCGCGATTGGACGAGCCGCGGGGGCCGAAAGCGCCGCGCAGCGGGCAATCGCCGCGCTCGAGAGTCGCGTCTCCGCCGTACGTAATCGCACCGTGGCGATGTCGGA
>CAZPED010000680.1:0-2186 GCA_964585335.1 uncultured Planctomycetaceae bacterium
GACAAGCGGCGGTTCGACCTGGCCTTGCGGCCGCCAGTCGAACTCCCAGAGCGAAGGAATCTCGAGCGGCAAGCAGGCGCCGCTGGTGACCCAAAGTGTCGAAAGACCACGGCACTTGCGGGCTTCGATGCCCAGCACCCAGCGAAAGCCTGACTTCGAGGCCACGGAGCGCTCGGGCGCGGCGCAGTGCCCACAAGAACCGGGGGCGGGCGCCTTGGCTACTGGCGTCGCGCAGCAATCGTGCGCGTCATCGTCGTGGCTCGCGCAGCAGTCGTGGTTATCGTCGCAAGCGGCCGGCCGATGTGCAGCTGCGACTAGCGCAGATTGCACCTCGGCGGGAAGCTTGACGTCGTGGGCCGTGGCCCAGGCCAGACGCTCGGCGGGAGTGTAGCAGCAGCAGTCGCGCCAGCACTGCTCGGCCGAACTGCAGCCGCAGGCATGGCCCTGGCAAATGAACGGTGTCCCGTCGTCCGCGGCCTGATTGGCCGTGGGCAGCGGCAAGCCCCAGATGCTCACGGCATACGACACCAGCGCGGCGGCGGTGACGAGCCGGCGGAAGCGGAGCGATTTCACGGAAATAGGCAGACGGAACAACATTCCAAGCGTGGGCGATGGCACGGGGAAAGCCCAGGGGGGATTCGGCGGTGGCCGAATGAGCTTTCCGTGGGGTCTATAGGTTTTCCTGCGGAAGCGTCGTGCATCCTTGCGGACGAAAACTGCTTCTTAGCCGAGAGTCACAAGCGGTACTCGGTGCCGGAAAAAATGGGCGAAAGATCGCCACCCCAGGGGAATCGTCAAAAGACGTCCCAGCAGCCTAGCTGGCTGGTATTCCCCTGTCAAGCAAAACCTCGCTAACCCCTAATACCCGTCGGCCGCCCCGGCAAGTTTCATCCGTGGACCGAGCGGCCCGATTGTCGATCGTCGATTCTGCGAGCGTGGGCCGCGAACCGGCCGCCGCCTTTGCCGCTCACACTACCTTGGGCGGACGCCGCCGACCGAGAGTGATATACTCGAATAAGTAATGCCAAGGCGGAAATCGACTTACCGCCGCTGACGCGACGCAAACTGGCCATGATTCTGCTGATCGACAACTACGATTCGTTTACCTACAACCTCGTCCAGCGGTTGGGCGAGATCGACCCATCACTCAACCTCGAAGTGCACCGCAACGATCGGATTACGCTCGACGAAATCGCCGCCAAGGCGCCGTCGCACCTGATCATTTCGCCGGGGCCTTGCACGCCGAGCGAGGCCGGGATCTCGTGCGATGCGGTGACTCGCTTCGCCGGCAAGATTCCTATTCTGGGCGTCTGCCTGGGGCATCAGTCGATCGGCCAGGCCACGGGTGGCACGATCGTCCGCGCCAAGCGGCTGATGCACGGTAAGACCGACTGGATCCATCACGACGACCAGGGCCTGTTCGCCGGATTGGAAAATCCGCTGCAAGCCACGCGCTACCACAGCCTGGTCATTCAGCCCGACACGCTGCATCCCGACTTTATCGTCTCGGCCTGGAGCGACGCGCCCGACGGCTCGCGCGAGATCATGGCCATTCGCCACAAGCGTTACCCGCTCTACGGGCTGCAATTTCATCCCGAGAGTTTTCTCACGCACTCGGGCACGCGGCTGTTGCAGCGATTCTTGGAGACGGCCCCCGTCGCCGCGGCAACCAGCCCGGCCGGCACCTGAGACGAGCCATGCTCAGCGTCGACGAAGCCCTGGAGCTGGTGTTGGGTCAGGCGGCGCGTCGCGCGGCCACTTCGTGTCAATTGGCCGACGCGCTAGGGCTGGTGCTGGCCGAAGACGTGACCAGCGACATTGACTCGCCGCCACACGACAAGTCGCTCGTCGACGGCTATGCGATCGTCGTCGAGGATCTGGCCAGGGGACCTGCCGAACTGGACGTGCTCGAAGAAGTGACCGCCGGCGCGGTGCCCACGCAGGTAGTAGGCCGCGGTCAGGCCACGCGCATCATGACCGGCGCGCCGCTGCCCGCAGGGGCCACGGGCGTCGTGATGATCGAAACCACGCAGCTGCTCGGCAGCGACGGCGAGCCGGCGCGGGTGCGAATTGCCACTACGCGGCCGGCCACGGTGGGACAAAACATCATGCGCCGCGCCAGCTCAATGCATCCCGGGCAGCGCGTGCTGTCCAGCGGCACCCGGCTGCGGGCGATCGAACTATGC
>CAZPED010000681.1:0-2182 GCA_964585335.1 uncultured Planctomycetaceae bacterium
GTAAGGCAATCCTGCCGGGTCGATTCTCCCGATGGGTGGCGATCAGGCCTACAAGGGATTTGGACTGGGGCTGATGGTCGAGATTTTCGCCGGCGCGCTCTCGGGCGGCGTTTGCATCCGCGAGGTGCCGCTCAATCAAAATGGCAACTGCGTGTTCTTGCAGTTGCTCGATCCCGAACACCTGGGCGGCGGCGCACACTTCGCCCGCGAGGTCGAAGGGCTGTGCCAGTTCATTCGCCAGTGTCCGCGGATTGCCGGCGTGGACGAAATTCTGTTGCCCGGCGATCCCGAGCGGCGCACGCTCCAGGCCCGCAGCGCGACGGGCATTCCACTGGACGACGGCAATTGGACTCAGTTGACCCGGCTGGCCGAGAAGCTCTCGGTGGCCGTGCCGGCCTGAACCTGGCGGTTGCTTGCACCACGTGCGCGAGCGGTCGTATCATAAAGACCCGCAAGAGGGCCCCTCGGCCCGCCGCGGCGCGCCGGTGTCGCCGCGCTGCGTCGCCTTTCCCCAACAGGCATTGCAGGATCGGTCGTCATGCATCGAATCTCGCGCCCGTGGATCTTGGCCTTGCTCGTCTGCGTCGGTTCGACGTGGGGCGCTCATGCCGAGAGTTTGCCCCTGGTAACCGAACTGGAACAGCAGCCGCTGGTGGCTAGCGTCAAACGCGTCGTGCAGGCGCTGGAACTGGTCGGTGCTCCGCTGAGCGCCGAACAGCTGGCCGCGCTCGAAAAAGCCTACGCGGCCACCGACGCCGCCACGGCCGGCAAGCAGATTCAAGCTGTCCTCGATCCGCTGTGCCTGGTCGGCGTGAACATCAATCCGGAAAGCCGCGTGAAGGTGGCCACCGGGCCGGCGCCGCTCAAACTGTTGCAGCAGGGGCGGCGCGTGTTTCTCGTTAAGGTGCACAACGAAGGGGGCGTGACGGCGGCGCTGCGCGTATCGAGCCCCAATGCCGAACCGCTCGTGAAACGCTCGACCAACAGCGCCGAACCCAAGATCTCGATCAAGCCCCAGGACGTGGGCGACCGCTGGCTCGACGTCTCGATGCTCGACGGCCAGCCGCTCAACAAAACGCTCTCCGGCTTGCCGCTCGAGTACCGGCTGATCGAGCTGTACAGCCGCGACGTGGGGCGCCGCGAGGCCAAGCTGGTGTTCGACGTGGGGCAGGGCACCCAGGACCTGGGTTTTCGCAACGAAGTGAACCTGCTGTTTCATTGCGAACCGGCCGTCGAGGTGACGCTCGAAATTCTCGACGTCGACGGCAAACCGACGACGGCTCACTTCGTGATTCGCGACACCCAGGATCGCGTCTATCCTTCGATGGCCCGGCGGCTGGCTCCCGACTTCTTCTTTCACGAGCAAATCTACCGTCATAGCGGCGAGTCGGTGATGCTGCCCCCCGGCAAGTATCACGTCACCTATGGCCGCGGGCCCGAGTACCGGGTGCTGAGCACCGACATCACGGTGCCCGACTCGGTGTCGCACAAGGAGACGTTCCGCCTGGCCCGCTGGATCAAGATGACCGACCATGGCTGGTTCTCGGGCGACCATCACATTCATGCCGCGGGGTGCGCGCACTACGAGTCGCCGGCCGAGGGCGTGCAGCCGGTCGACATGATGCGGCACATCCTGGGCGAGGATTTGAACGTCGGCTGCGTGCTGTCGTGGGGGCCGTGCTGGTACTTTCAAAAGCAGTACTTCGAGGGCAAGGTCCATAAGCTCTCGCAGCCCGGCAACCTGATGCGCTACGACGTCGAAGTGTCGGGCTTTCCCAGCCAGCACGCCGGGCACTTGTGCTTGCTGCGGCTTTCGGAAGACGACTTTCCCGGCACGACGCGCATCGAGGAATGGCCGAGCTGGGACTTGCCGATTCTGAAGTGGGGCAAGGCCCAGGGGGGCGTCGTCGGCTTTTCGCACAGCGGTTGGGGACTGCAGGTGCCGGCCACCAGCCTGCCGACGCTGGACATGCCTAAGTTCGACGGCATCGGCGCCAACGAGTACATCGTCGACGTGGTGCACGACGCCTGCGACTTTATCTCGGCGGTGGACACGCCGGCCGTCTGGGAACTGAACATCTGGTATCACACGCTCAACTGCGGCTACACCTGCCGGATCAGCGGCGAGACCGACTTCCCCTGCATCTACGGCGAGAAGGTCGGTCTGGGACGGGCTTATGTC
>CAZPED010000682.1:0-2179 GCA_964585335.1 uncultured Planctomycetaceae bacterium
AACCCGCTATGGCTGCCGCGGACGGGCCGACTGACAGGGGGAGGGAGGGGAAGAGCCTCGCCGGGTACCGGCGCGCACGGCCCCAGCGGTTGGGGGAGCTGGTGGGTCAGCAGCACGTGGCCCGGGCACTGACGAACGCCATCGCCGCTAATCGCGTCGGTCATGCCTACTTGTTCACGGGGGCGCGGGGCGTGGGCAAGACGAGCGCGGCCCGCATTCTGGCCAAGGCGCTCAATTGCGAAAAAGGCCCCACGGCCACGCCCTGCAACCAGTGCGACATTTGCCAGAGCATCAGCGCCGGCAGCGACGTCGACGTGCTCGAAATCGACGGAGCCAGCAATCGCGGCATCGACGAGATTCGCCAGCTGCGGCAGAACGTCAACATTCGCCCTAGCCGCGCGCGGTTCAAGATCTACATCATCGACGAAGTTCACATGCTCACCCGCGAGGCGTTCAACGCCTTGCTGAAAACGCTCGAAGAGCCTCCCGAGCACGTAAAGTTCATCTTCTGCACGACCGAAGCCAACAAGATTCCGATCACGATCCTCTCGCGCTGTCAGCGGTTCGACTTCGCCGGCATTCACCTGCCCTCGATCGCCACGCGGCTCGAACAGATCGTGGCGGCCGAAGGCGTCGAGGCGGAACCCGAGGCGCTGGCCATTCTGGCCCGGCGGGCCAACGGCTCGATGCGCGACAGTCAATCGCTGCTCGAACAATTGCTGGCCTTCGGCGGCAAGCGGATCACCACGGCCGACGTACACGCGATGCTGGGCACCGCCGGTGAAGTGCGACTCAGCGAACTGCTGGGCCACCTTGCCGAGCGGAACACGGCCGCCGCGATTGCCGATCTCGATGCCGCGCTGGCCGAAGGCGTCGAAGTAGGCCAATTGCTCGAACAACTGCTGGGGGTGCTGCGCGATTGCATGACCGCCGCGGTCGGCTGCTCGGGCGATACGTTCCTGCACACCTCGGCCAACGAACAGCAGCACCTGGCCGAGCTGAGCAAGCAGCTGGGGCTGGAGACGATTCTGGCGATGATGCAAATCGTCGATCAAACCCTGTCACGGTTGCGCTACAGCACGCAAACCCGCACGCTGGCCGAGATGGCGCTGGTGCGGCTGTCGAACCTCGCCGAACTCGACGACCTGAGCGACTTGATCGCTCAATTGCGCAGCGGCGCGCCATTGGCCCCCACCGCCGGCTCAACGGCGGCCTCAGCGCCGGGGCCACGTAGCAGCCTGGCCGCCCCGGCGCCTGCTTCCGCGACCAAAAAAAAAACTGAATCCGACGTAGCCATTGAAGCGGCACCGGCCGCTGAAGTTTCCAGCGAGCCCGCGACACTGACGGACGAGAACGTCACTGGTATCTGGCAGGCCGCCTTGGCCCAGCTGGGCGACCTAGTCAGCGAGAACGCGGCTCTGGCCGAAACGGTGCGGGCCGCGGGGCCCGGGCGCCTGGCCGCTAGTTTTCGCGCGAAGTATACTGCTTGTAAGGCCTTCTGCGAGCGGCCCGACCATTTGGCCAAGCTCGAAGCGGCGCTGGCCGAGGTGGCCGGCGGACGAGTTCGGGTAGAGTTTACCACCCTGGCCGATGAACCCACGGCAGCGGCCAAAAGCCGCGCCGTGCCACATCGGCAACGCATGGCGGAAAAGGCCGAGCATCCGCTGGTCAAGAAGGCCTCGGAACTGTTCGACGCCAGGCTCGTAAAAATTGAAGAGCCCGGCAACTAAGTGACCACAGCGCCAGGGCATCGCCCAGCCAGAAAGGACGACGGCGTGTTAAAAGGACTAGGAAATCTAGCGAACATTGGCTCCCTGATCCGCCAAGCCCAACAGATGGGTGGCCGCATGGAGCAAATCAAGGAAGACCTGAAGGGCCGGCGCATTACCGGCACTGCCGGTGGCGGAATGGTCTCGATCGAAGTGAACGGATTGGGCGAAGTCCTGTCCTGCCAAATCGATCCGTCGATTGCGAGCGATCGGGAACTGGTCGAGGACCTGATCCCCGCGGCCATCAATCAGGCCCAGGCCAAGGGGCGCGAACTGCACGCCGAAGCGATGCAAAGCCTGACCGCCGGGCTCGATCTTCCGGGCCTCGATTCCATGCTTGCCCAATTTACAGGGGATGGAAACCCTAAGCCTTCGGCCTAAAATTTGCATAGTGCCGGTCGGACTCGGCG
>CAZPED010000683.1:0-2162 GCA_964585335.1 uncultured Planctomycetaceae bacterium
ATTTCGTCGCCCTGCGCGACATGCTGCCCAAGCTCGATCAGGGCATTCATGCCCTGGTGAGCGATTTGCACGAGCGCGGTTTGCAGCAGGACGTGGCCGTGATTGTCTGGGGTGAGTTCGGCCGCACGCCCCGGGTGAACGCCACGGCCGGTCGCGACCACTGGCCACGGGCCGGCTTTGCCGTGATGGCCGGCGGCAACTTCAAGACGGGCCAACTCATTGGCGAAACCGACGCCAAGGGGGAGGAGCCCCGCGGGCTGTCGATGACTTCGGCCCACGTGCTATCGAGCTTGTACCGGCACCTGGGCATCGACCCGGGTACGACGATTCCCGACAATAACGGCCGGCCGATGTACCTCCTGGACGAGCGCGACCCGGTGCCGGGGCTGGTTTAGGCCCCTGGCCGGCAGGCAGACCGGGAAGTTTGGGCCGGGCCGCCGCGGCGAGTAGAATGACGCTCGGCAAGAGGGAGCGCGGGAGCGCTGCGCGACGACGCTTTGCGGTACGTTCGCGCGGCGCGAGCTGCGCCTGGCCGAGCGGTTCACTTCCCACGTTGGGCGAATCGGCGCTGCGTGTTTTCGAACGAGCGCCCTTGCCCGCGCACTTTCCCCAGGGGCGGATCAGCCAGTGTCACGACGCGTCGCCATGTCGCGCCCTGCTTTCCGCGCGCCGGTTCGCCGCGCGGCGGGTTTCACCCTGGTCGAATTGTTGGTGGTCATTGCAATCATTGGCGTGCTCGTGGCCATGCTGCTGCCGGCGATTCAAGCTTCGCGCGAGGCGAGCCGCCGTGCGGCCTGCGGCAATCACCTGCGACAGCTGGGGCTGGCGCTGCAAAACTTCCATGCCAGCCAGGGGCACTTTCCGCCCGGGCGGGGCGCGCCGGCGCCGCGGGTGTTCTCGGCGCTGGCCTACCTGTTGCCCTTCGTCGAGGAAGGTTCGCTCCAGGCCCGGATCGACCTGGCTCAAGCGCCCACCGACCTGGTGATTGCCGGCGTCGCCTACAGTGGCGCCGCCAACCGCGCCGCGGCCAACGAAGTGGTGGCCGTGCTCACCTGCGCCAGCGATCCCTCGGCCGGCCGCGTGAATGGTTCGACCTTTGGCGCCACCAGCTACGCGGCCAACGCCGGCAGCGGCACGCTGAATGCCGGCAGCCTGACCGCCGCCGACGGTGTGTTTTTCATCGGCTCCCGGGTCAGTTTTCGACAGCTAGTCGACGGCTCGAGCCAAACGGCCGCCTTTGGCGAGCGACCGCTGGGCAACGGATCTGACACGCCCACGGGCGACTTGAACTCGCTGTACATTCTGGAGCTCGACAACGCGTTTAGCGTGGACGACTCGGCCTGCGGCAATCCGGCCTCGGGCGGCTGGTATGGCCAACGCGGCGCGAAGTGGATCTTGGGCAACTACGGCAACACGCTTTACAACCACTACCTGGTGCCGAACGCCCCGCGCTGGGACTGCATGAATCTGCCGCAACAAAAAGCCCAGATGACGGCCCGCAGCTACCACGTGAGCGGCGCGCACGTGAATTTCTGCGACGGCAGCGTGCGCTTTATTGCCGATGCCATCGACTCGAAAGTCTGGCGGGCGCTGTCGACGCGCGACGGCGGCGAAGCACTCGACAGCTTGTAGCGCCCGGCTGGGCCAAAAAGCTATTGCGGTTCGTCGGGCTGCTTGATGGCGCCCTCGACGGGACTCTTGGCCCCTTCGGTGTACTTGGCGCCGATCAGGCCGTAGGTCTTCTCGGCCCGTTGCTTCAGCCGTTTGAGCGCTTCGGCGAACTGCTCTTCCTCGTAGTTCTCGTCGCAGAAGGTGCAGCAGCTTTCGAAGGTGAAGCCCAGCCGCTTCCACTGGGTCATGCCGCCGGGCGTGATCTCATCGGTCACGGGGCACCAGACCGTGCTCATGGCTTGCATGAAGTTGTTGACGAACCGCTGCTTTTCGGCAGCCTTGGCGTACTTGTCCGGATCCTTGAAAAACTTGTCGCGCGCGTCGGCCTTCGCGCCCCGATACTTCACGCCCTGGTACTCCCAGGCTTCGAGCTTCGGGTCCGAGGGCTCCAGATACACGGGGCACAGATCGACCGACTTTTGCTTCTCGGGAATCTTGACCTTGTCGAGCATCACCGCGTCGGGAGGCAGTTGCGCCCAGGCACTGGCCGA
>CAZPED010000684.1:0-2155 GCA_964585335.1 uncultured Planctomycetaceae bacterium
TTCGAGGATCGGCTGCAGCAGCTTGCCGAACTCGCTGGGGTCGTATTCCAGGTCGGCATCTTGAATGACGACGACGTCGCCCCGGGCGCGGAGGAAACCCGTCTTGAGCGCGGCCCCCTTGCCTTGGTTCACTTCGTGAAAGACCAGCACGATGTCGCTATCGTCGCGGAAGCGGGCCAGCAACTCGCGGGTGCCGTCGGTACTGCCGTCGTCGACCAGAATGATTTCGCAGCGGATGCCGCACTCGCGCACGCGGCGAATCACGTCTTCGACCGTGTGCACCTCGTTGTAGACCGGAATCACGACCGAGAGCACGAACTCCTCGGGCAGGCGGAAAATGCCCAAGCGCCGGCACACGGCCGGACCGAGGATTGCTTCCAGCAGGTCGACCGTATCGAGCGATTCGACGCCGACCAGAGCGCAGGCTTCCTGCTGCCATTGCAAGAAGGACTCGCGCAACTGCGCGCCGCGCTGCGAGGAAGATTCGTCGTGAGGCACCAGCGAGAGCTCCGGCTAGGACGGGAAGCGACCGGCCGGGCCGATCTCCATCCATCCTATGCAAGCTGCACCGGCCGCTTCAAGAGTTGGCTTTTCCCACGCTTCGCTTTCAAGCAAAATGCCAAGGGTACTCGTCGCGCCCTGCCGCGGGAACCGCCGGTTGTAGCGGTTGGCTGGGGGCAAGTGCGCGGTGACGGCCACGCGAGAACTGGACAATGATCGAAACGCCCGACTGGCCCGCCCTGGTCCTGTTACTGGGGGGATTAGCTTTGCTGTCTACCGCACTGAAAACGCGCCGCGGCGTCGAGCCCGTTTCGCGTCGCGCGGAGCTACTATCCGTTGGCCTGGCTTTGAGCGCCGCGATGCTGTGTTTTGCGTCCGGCTGGCACGTGGCGGCTTACCGGGCAGAACGTGACGAGCCGGTGACGATCAGCGGCCTGTTGCCGCGTGCGGTAGCCGCCCGGCAATCGTTCCAGCAGTTGATTGCCGCTGCGCCGGCACGTCGATTGATGCGTCTGGTGGCGTACGATCCGGCGACTCAGCACGATTTGACCATCTGGCGGCTGCACGCGCTGGGTGCGCCGGCTCAGCGGTTCGTGTTCGTGGCCGATTACGATGAACTCAACGGCTGCACGGCCGCCGAGGCGCTGTACAGGTTGGGGGGAACGCTGAGGGCGGGGCAGCACGTTTCCTGCGTGATCTTTCCGCGCGGCCCGCGCGAGGTTTACCCGGCCAACGTGCGCGGACTGTTGCAGGTGGTCGAGCAAATCGACGCGGCCAATACCGCCACGGCCGGCTACCGCGCGGCTGATCTTGCAGGTCTGCTTTCGACCGCGGCGCGTGCGGCGCTGGCGGATCGGCAGCCGGGCAGTTGGGCCTGGCGGAGCTACTCGCCGTATTTCGAGCAATACGCGGCCGCGGTCGATCGTTTGCGCGCAGCCGAGTGCTCGGCCCTGGCACAAATGGGGCACGTCGGCCGCGATTGGAGCGGATTCGGTTATGCGCAGCTGATCGGCCGCGCCGAAAAAGAGCCGCAGAGTTTTCAGCTGGCGCTCAACGGCCGCTCGCTGGCGCTCGATAACTACGGCGCGCGCGTTTTCCTGGTCGAGAACCAACCGCTGGAAAAACTTGCGGGTTCGTGCCTGATCGACTTCGATCATCCCGAGCGACAGCGGATCGCGGATTTGGAAATCGGCGACGAGCGCGCACACGATGAAATGCCACACGAATTGCCATAGGGGCACATTGCGCGGAACAAATCGGCTGACGAACTCGCAAAAAATTACGCGAAGTGTTGCTGTAAAAAAATTCGGCGACCAGTTGCTTGACATTTCGACGGCGCACCGCAAAATGTCGTCTGTTCGAGCGGGGTAACGAAACGAATCGATTGACGTCGAATTCTTGACGTCGTGGCCGACGAAAAGCGCTTGTCGCGTAGTCGGCGATATAGCAAGGCGCCGCAACGAGTAGGCAATTAACAGGCTCGGCGTGCGCGCAGCGAGATTCGCAGTCGTTGTCCCTGGTAGCGTGGCAAGCGTCGCTCATGCGGCTTTGCCTGCGTCCCCTGTGGGTGAATGAAAGAGCTTGGGGGGCGGCGACTGTACGGATCGATAGTCGACGGCCCCGGTCGTGGCTTGGATGCCCCCCCTAGGTTTTT
>CAZPED010000685.1:0-2148 GCA_964585335.1 uncultured Planctomycetaceae bacterium
TCCTTGAACACCGGGTCGGTCTGGGCGTCCTCCTCGGCAAACGGGTTGCAGCGAATGCCGTGGTGCTCGAGAAACTGCTGGGCTTTCATGCGCAATAATTCCACACGATGGGTCGCAAGCGTCCGGCGAGACCTGCGCTGTTTTCGACAGCCGAGTCGCCCACGGCCTCGCTGGCCGTAGGGCTCCCCCGCCCGTGGCGCAGGCTCCGGTATGCGAAGCGTAGCCGCTGGGCTACTTGGCTTCCAGACCCTCGATCATGGCGACGAACGCCTTTTCGTTCTCGGCGATCGTTCGTTCCGGGCCGTAGAGCTTGAAGAAGTAGTCGGGGCCCGACTTGCCCGTGACAATGGCCGCCAGCATGCGATAGTTGGGCCGTTCGACCGCGGGGGCCACTGGCCCGCGCTGGTCTTTGTAGGTGCCCGATAGATCGACGAGGTGGACTTCCTGGCCGGCAATTTTCGACTTGGTCACTTTGGCCCGCTCGCGCGTGCTGCCGCCATCAGGCTGGGTGAATTGGCCGTACCAGCGATCGATATTGGGCTGCACGCCGCCGCTGGCCGCCATGATGGTCAACCGCCCGTCGGCCTTATCGCCTTTAGCGGCCGGAATGGCAAATTCGTGCTCGACGATGGGCGATTGCGGCTGCTTGCGATTCCAGCCTCCGGGCGCCTTTAGCTGCATTTTTCCGCCCGCAATACTGATCGTCGAGGGCGCATCGTCGGCCAGCGCGCGAGACGACACGGGCGGCACGAGCAACAAACCGATGAATAGGCAGCGAAGCAACGATTGCATGGAATCCTCGTGCGTGAAAAAGAGTCGCGGCAAAAAATTCAGCCACTCGGGGGCACAGGCTCAGCCCAGGCCCGCGAACGACGTGGCACGCAGCCTCGGAAACAAGCCGCTGGTCGCTTCGGCCGCCGAGGGCTGCTCTTCCGCTACGCCACCGGCCTGATTCTGCCACACGACGACGAGCACCGCTACCAGCACCAGCGTAATCAACAGCAGCACGCCGCTCAGAATCAACATTTGATCGTTTTTCCGCCGCCGCTTTCGCAAACTTTGAGCTACCGGCGGCAACGCACTGCCCGAAGGCATGGTGCCCTGTTCGGCCGGCAGCGCGGGTTGGTTGGTAATCGCCGGGGCGGCTACCGGGCGAGCCGCGGCTACTTGTACGGCGGCCGATGCCACGGGCGAAGCCAGCAACTTGCCCAGCGCCGGAAACACGGCGGAAGCGGCACGCCACTCGGGCCAGCCGGCGCGCCACACCAGCGAACTGGCGCCCACGCGCCCCTCGTTGATCCAGCCGCGCATGATCTCGCCCGAAGCCGGGCCAAATTGGCCGCCGGTGGCAGGTCGCACATACCAAACGGCCGTCGGCGCTTCGCCGATGGGATCTACGCTGGGTTGCACGTCGGGCAAAGCTGCGAGCCCGACTGCGGGAGCGGCCAGCGGCGCGGCGCTGGCCACGGCTGTTGCTGCCGGCGTGCTGTCGGCCGGGGGGCTGCTGCTGGCTGCCGCGCGTAGGCCGCTAGCTGCCGCGGTGGACTCGCCGGCCGTTGCCACCGCCAGGCCCGCGGCGGAATCGTGTTCGTCCGCGGTTTCGTGTGACGCGGTGTCTTGAGATTCGTCGGGCACGACCACGCGCGCGCCGCACTTGGGGCAGATGGCCTTCTTGCCCTTTAGAAAGCTCTTGACGTTGAGCTTGTGTCCATTGGGACACAGGAACTTGATGCCCATGGCTCTATCCGAAAGCAACCTGCCAGCAGCCGGCCCCAGGTGGCATCGGGGCGTCGAGGAACGGCCGCCGCGACGGCGCCTCGCTACGGGCGTGAATCTTGTCCATTATAGCTGCCCCCTGTGGGTTTGAAAGCAAACCGCCCCCGAGCAGCCAGGCCCCCCGCGGGCGCTGAGAACGTGTAATTGGGACTGGCGAGAAGGCCGTTGCTGCGGAATAATTGACCCGCAGGTCTCGAATAGAAATGGGAGCCAGGCAAGGCAGTCTGTCCCCCATACAGGCGGAACATTTCTCACGACACGTGCCACCCGCCATCAACGAAAAACCGGCAAATCGTGGTCGGAACTTGATTGTTGGATGGGGGCAGTCACACTAATAGCTAGGGAGGGCGTCCGATTCGTGGGACACTCTCC